>NZ_JBFAUH010000014.1:0-234797 GCF_040679095.1 Streptomyces sp. NPDC052496 | reverse complement strand
CCCCACCGGAATGAGCATGCCCACCCGCCGGAAACCGCCCGTCCGCCAGGACCAGCAACGCCGCCCCACTCATCCCCACACCCCACTTCCCCACTGCCTCACCCACCCTCGGCCACTCAGAACAGGAAATACCGCTGCGCCATCGGCAGTTCGGCGGCCGGAGCGGGCTCGACCACGTCGCCGTCGATGGTGACCGTGAAGGTGTCGGGATCGACGTGGACACGGGGCAGCGCGTCGTTGTTACGCATGTCCGCCTTGGTCACACCGCGGGTGCTGCGGATGGCCTGGAAGGACTTGGCCATTCCCAGCCGTTCCGGCAGCCCGTCGGCGACGGCCTGTTCGGAGACGAAGTTGACGGAGTTGCTGCCCGGTGCCCGGCCGATGGCGCCGAACATCGGCCGCGGCAGCACCGGCTGAGGGGTCGGGATGGAAGCATTCGCGTCGCCCATCTGCGCGTACGCGATCTGGCCGCCCTTGATGACCAGGTGCGGCTTGACGCCGAAGAACTTCGGCTCCCACAGCACCAGGTCGGCCAGCTTGCCTTCCTCGACCGAGCCGACCTCGTGGTCGATGCCCTGGGCGACGGCCGGGTTGATGGTGTACTTGGCGACGTAGCGGCGGGCACGGGCATTGTCCGCGAGCAGGTCGCCGGGCAGCGTGCCGCGCCGTTTCTTCATCACGTGCGCGGTCTGCCAGGTCCGCAGGACGACCTCACCGATGCGGCCCATCGCCTGGGCGTCCGACGACATGATCGAGATGGCGCCCAGGTCGTGCAGGATGTCCTCGGCCGCGATGGTCGAGGGCCGGATCCGGGACTCGGCGAACGCCAGATCCTCCGGCACGGCCGGGTTGAGGTGGTGGCAGACCATCAGCATGTCGAGGTGCTCCTCGACGGTGTTGACGGTGTGCGGCCGCGTCGGGTTGGTGGAGGCGGGCAGTACGTTCGGCTCGGAGACCATGGCGATCATGTCGGGCGCGTGGCCGCCGCCGGCGCCCTCCACGTGGTACGCGTGGATGCCGCGGCCCGCGATGGCCGCCAGGGTGTCCTGGAGGAAGCCCGCCTCGTTGAGGGTGTCGGTGTGGATGGCCAGCTGCGCGCCGCTCTCCTCGCAGACGCGCAGGCAGGCGTCGAGCACGGCGGGGGTGGCGCCCCAGTCCTCATGGATCTTGAAGCCGAGGACGCCCGCGCGCAGCTGGTCGCGCATCGAGGCGGCGGACATGGTGTTGCCCTTGCCGAGCAGACCGACGTTGACGGGCAGGCCGTCCATGGACTCGAACATCCGGGCCACGTGCCAGGAGCCGGGGGTGATGGTGGTGGCCTTGCTCCCCTCGGCCGGGCCGGTCCCGCCGCCGACCAGGGTGGTCACCCCGGAGGCGAGCGCCTCGTCCACCTGCTGGGGGCAGATGAAGTGGACGTGGGTGTCGATGGCGCCGGCTGTGAGGATCTTGCCGTTGCCCGCGATGACCTCGGTTTCCGGGCCGATCACCAGGTTCGGGTGGACGCCGTCCATGGTGTCCGGGTTGCCGGCCTTGCCCAGCGCGGCGATCCGGCCGTCCCGTATACCGACGTCCGCCTTGATCACGCCCCAGTGGTCCAGGACGATCGCGCCGGTGACGACGGTGTCGGGCGCGCCCTCGGCGCGGGTGGCGCGGGACTGGCCCATCGACTCCCGGATCACCTTGCCGCCGCCGAAGACCGCCTCGTCACCGGCGTGGCCCGGGCCGCCCGCCCGGTCCTCGGTGATCTCGACGAGGAGGTCGGTGTCGGCCAGCCGCACCCGGTCACCGGCGGTCGGGCCGTACAGATCGGTGTAGGCGGCGCGGGTCAGGTCAGCCATCGAGGGAGCCTCCGGTCTCGCCGCGCAGGCCCGCGACGATCCGCTTGCCCCCGACGGGGACGAGTTCGACCTCGGTGGGGATGCCGGGCTCGAAGCGCACGGCGGAGCCGGCGGGAACGTTCAGCCGCTTGCCGTGCGCGGCCGCACGGTCGAAGTCGAGGCCCGGGTTGGCCTCGGCGAAGTGGTAGTGGGAGCCGACCTGGACGGGGCGGTCGGCGGCGTTCAGGACGGTCAGCCGGGTGACGGGGAGCCCGGGGTTCAGGCGGACCGGCGTGTCGGCGTGCAGGATCTGGCCGGGAATCATGGTCGCGGTCCCCGCCCTCAGTTGATGGGCTCGTGGACGGTGACCAACTTGGTGCCGTCGGGGAAGGTCGCCTCGACCTGTACGTCGTGGATCATCTCCGGGACGCCCTCCATGACCTCTTCACGGGTGAGCACCTTGCGTCCGGTCGACATCAGCTCGGCGACCGTACGGCCGTCCCGCGCGCCTTCGAGGATGTGGACGGTCAGCAGCGCGACGGCCTCCGGGTGGTTGAGCCGTACCCCGCGGGAGCGCCGCTTCTCGGCCACGTCGGCCGCCACGTGGATCATCAGGCGTTCCTGCTCGTGCGGGGTCAGTTGCATACCTTCACCTCACCGTCTTCGCGCTGGGCGCATTCGCCCAGGTCACGGGTGGTGATGCACCCGCAAAAGCAGATGTATCACACAGTAATTAAAGGAGGAGCAAACGACTCTCCAGCTCCGCTCCATCAATGACCCGACGGCCGCAGGCTAGTTCCGCGCCATTTCACCGGCGTTAACTCGGCGGGTCGGCCGCGCTACGCCACCGGTCCGGCCCCGCCGGCACCACCCGGGCGGCCCGCTGTACCGCTTCGGCCCGGTGCGCCCCCTATGCGGACACCGCGGTCCGGTATTCGCTCTTGACGCGGCAGGGATCGCTCGGAATTCTCATGCGCACGTCAACCGTTGGGCACCACCCCCCACATCAGCATCGGAGCCCCCACGTGATCCGTCCGCCCCGTACTTCCCACACCTCCCGCACACCCCATACGTCTCTCGACCCCAACACCCCCCACCCCACCCGCTCCACCCGCACACGTGCCACCCGAATACGCCGCGCGGCACCGGCCGCCGGCGCGTGCGCCGCGCTCGCCGCCGCCCTGCTGGGGCCCGTCGCGGGAGCGGCGGCCACCACCCCCGCGGCCGCCGCCGCCCCGGACATCCCGGCCGCCGCCGTCAAGGCCCACCTCTCCCAGCTGCAGTCCATCGCGGACGCCAACGGCGGCAACCGCGCCCACGGCACGGCCGGGTACCGGGCCTCCGTGGACTACCTCAAGGGCAAGCTGGACGCGGCCGGCTTCACCACCACCGTCCAGGAGTTCACCCGTAACGGCACCAAGGGCTACAACCTCCTCGCCGACTGGCCCGGCGGCGGCACGGAGCGGACCGTGATGACCGGCGCCCACCTCGACTCGGTCACCGAGGGCCCCGGCATCAACGACAACGGCTCCGCCTCCGCGGCCATCCTGGAGGTGGCCCTCGCGGTCTCCAAGGCCCACCTCGAACCCGCGAAGCACCTGCGGTTCGCCTGGTGGGGCTCCGAGGAGTACGGGCTCGCCGGCTCCCGGCACTACGTGGACGGGCTGTCCGCCGACGACCGCGGCAAGCTCGACGCGTACCTGAACTTCGACATGATCGGCTCGCCCAACCCGGGCTACTTCGTGTACGACGACGACGCGCGCCTGGAGAAGGTCTTCAAGGACCACTTCGCGGCGAAGAACATCGCCACCGAGATCGAGACGGAGGGCGACGGCCGCTCCGACCACGCGCCGTTCAAGGACGCCGGCGTCCCGGTGGGCGGCCTGTTCTCCGGAGCGGACTACATCAAGACCGCCGAGCAGGCGAAGAAGTGGGGCGGGACGGCGGGCAAGGCGTTCGACGCCTGCTACCACGCGTCCTGCGACACCACGAAGAACATCGACGACACGGCACTGGGCAACAACACCGCCGCCATCGCCGACGCGGTCTGGCAGCTCAGCTCCTGACGCCGGGCCGCTCCGGCACGGCGCCCGGAGACCGGGCAGTGGCGGTCCGCCCGCGCTGCCCGGTCAGCGCTCCCCGGGGCCCGGGCCGCCGTGCTCGCCCGCGGCACCGTGCCCGCCGGCCGTTCCGCGGTCGCCCGCCGTACCGCGGTGTTCCGCCGCGATGCCGAAGCGGCGCCACTCGCCGGGCGGGGCCGGGAACTGCCGGACCGAGGAGACCGTGCTGATCACCTGCTCCTCCGCCGCGGCCTCCTCCGCCTCGCGGTACGCGTCGAGACGCGCCAGGTCGGCGGCGGAGACCAGTCCCACCAGCGGCTTGCCGTGGCGCGTGACGACCACCCGCTCGCCGCCGTAGACGACGCGGTTGATCAGGTCCGCCAACTCCGCCCGGGCCTGCGTCACCGGAATCTCATAAGCCATGGTCCTAGCTTAGGTCGCGCCCACGACATCCCGGCCAGGGCTGCGGGCGGGCGGATTCCCCGGGCGGCCGGAATCCGCAGCGGTCCGATTCCACGGGCGGCCCGATTCCACGGGCGTCCGGCGGATGCCCACAGGCGGGACACGCGCGCCGCGCGCACGCCGACGGCCCGGCAACGCTGCCGGGCCGCGGGCGCCGAGGCGCTCAGGTGGTGCTGCGGTCGGTGGGTTCGCGGCTGCCGCACTTGGCCAGGCCGCGACTGATCATGTATCCGATGGTCAGCAGCGTGACGTAGAGCCACGCCTGGTCGGCGGGGAAGACGTCCACGTCGGTGGCGCCGCCGCCGACGACGGCGGAGGCGACCAGTACCGCCACGACGGCGGCGACGTAGACGAAGAACTCGGTGCTCTTGAACGCGGGCTTGGTCTCCGCGCTCGTGTGCCGCTCGGCACGGGCGGCCTGGGAGCGGCCGGATTCCGGGTATCCGGCGGATGAAGCGGTGGCCATCGCGTCCTCCTGGACTCGGCTGGGCCCGAGGAACTCGGGTGCGCCCGCCGGGTACCCGGGCGGACCGGGCCGGAACGGCGGTTTCCGTACGTGAGGATTCCGCAAGGGCTCCTTTGGCCAGGGGGCTCCCGTGTCAGGTGTCGCCTCGTGCTGTCCGGCGGGACCGCGGGCGAGACGCATGGGACGCCGGAGGAGGTCCGGCACGCCACGCGCCGGACCGGCGCCGGAGTACGCGGGGGACTTCGGCCGGAACGTTGCACCACTGACGCGCTGCGCGCGGGCCTGCCGCTGTACGTCCGTACGTACCCTTCGGAAACGCTGCGCCTGGAACGCGCCGCCCGGTCCTCCCATCGGCCGCTCCACCGGCTGCTGGCTCAGGACGTGGTCGTGCCGCCCGCGCGCCCGCAGCGCTCGTCCGCACCGCGCAGCGCGCGCTGCCAGTGCTCGTCCGTGCAGTGCAGCGCGCGTTGCCGGTCGCCCGCCGTACAAGCAGCCAGGAGGGCTTCCCAGGCGGCCTCCGGCTTCTCGGGCAGGGGAAGTTCGAGGTGCTGTGCGCGCTGCCACGCGGGGGCGAGCTGTGTGACGGCGTCGTACAGGGGCCGGTTGCGGCAGGCGTGGACGAAGACGCTCCACAGCGCGCGTTCGCTGCCCGCCGCTTCCACCGCGTCCCGACCCGCGACGGCGCGCACCTGCGCGGCAGCGGCGTTACGCAGGGCGGCGAGGTCTCCCTCGGGGAGCGGCCACGGCGCGCCGAGCACGGCGGTGCGGTACAGGCCGTGCAGCACAGTGGCGGTGTCCCGGCAGGTGGCGGCGTCGACCGGGGTCACCCGTACCGTCTCCGGGCCGGTGTACTCGACGAGGCGCTGGGCGGCCAGGAGGAGCAGGGCCTCCCGGAGTGGTGCGGTGGGAGCGCCGAGCTGCTGGGCGATCCGCGGCTCTCCGTACTCCTGCCCGGGCGCCAGCGTGCCGTTGACCAGGGCTTCGGCGAGCGCGCTGTGGAGGCGTTCCCGCAGTGCGTGGGGGTCGTCGGAAGCGGCCTCGGGCGGCAGGGGCGCGAGGCGGGACAGGTCGGGCATCGGATGTCCTTCGCGGGTGGTCACCGGCGTACAGCGGCCATTGTGCACAGCGACCGGACGCGCCGGCGAAGGCGCGGACACACGGCCGGTCAGCCGGGCGCGTGGGCAACGCTTCTGACGCTCCATGAGGTTTTCGCTGTCAGCGAGCATCCGGCGGTTCACCCGCCCAAGGCATTGCTTTCCCTCCGGGGATCGTGCTCCCATCTAGCTCTACGTACGTTCTGTACATTTTTTACAGACGCTCACGCTCAGGGAAGAGGAGTTCCCCATGAACGGCCCCCAGGCCCGCCACGTCCTTCCGGAGTTCACCGAACGCACCTCCTACGGGGCCCGGACCATGGACCCGTACTCCAAGCTGCTCAGCGAGCGGATCATCTTCCTCGGCACCCCGGTCGACGACACCACGGCCAACGATGTGATCGCCCAGCTCATGCACCTGGACCACGACGCCCCCGACCGGGACATCTCGCTCTACATCAACTCTCCCGGCGGCTCCTTCACCGCGATGTCCGCGATCTACGACACGATGCAGTTCGTGGGCTGCGACGTGGAAACCGTCTGCCTGGGCCAGGCCGCCTCGGCGGCGGCGGTGCTGCTGGCGGCCGGCACGCCCGGCAAGCGCCTCGCCCTGCCGGGCGCCCGCATCCTCATTCACCAGCCCTCGTTCAGCGAACCGGTACAGGGACAGACCGACGATCTCCGGATCCAGGCGGACGAACTGCTGCGTACCCGTGCACTGCTGGAGGACATGCTCGTCCGGCACACCGGCCAGACCGCCGAGCGGGTCTCCGAAGACCTCGAACGCGACAAGGTCTTCGACGCCGAGGCCGCCATGGCGTACGGACTCGTCGACGGGCTCACCCGCAGCCGCAAACAGCGCCCCGCGGCCGCCGGCGCGAGGTGAATCCGGGATGCTGCCGCCCGAACTGCCGCCGCTGCCCGCGCTGACGCGCGCCGAGGGCGAGGTCATCGACAGCTACCTGGCGGTCCTGGACCTGCTGGGGCGCATCAATCCGGCCCGCGGCACGGACACCTACGGCGGGCTGCGCGCCGCACAGGCCCTGGTCGGCACATCCGCCGCCCTGCGGGACGCGTTGGCCTTGATGCACGACCGCGGCGAGAGCGAACTGCACGCGGGGACGCTGGCGCAGGCCCTGCGCGTGCTGGACGGCGAGCGCCGCGCGCGGCTGATCGCCGTACCTCCGCCGCGCAGTTGACTGCGCCACAGGCCGCGGCCCTCTTCCGCCGGGAGAGGGCCGCAGCACGGGCGCGCGGCCACGACAGCGCCGCCGCACCGGCCGGGAGGGCGTCCGGACGGGGGTCGGGCGCCCTCCCCTCCCACACCTCCGGCACACAGGAAACCCGTCCGTCCCACGCGACACATCCCGGACAGGGGCGACAGCGGCGGCAATGAGGTGCTACAGCACCGCAAGGACCCGCCCGTATGCCGACACGAAGCCCGTTCGGGCTCGCCCGAACGGCGTAGCCACGAGACCGCGTGCTGCGCCACACGGCTTGCGCGACGTACGTACGTGTCGAGCGGAACATCACGTTCCGGGGCTGGTACGCGCATCCCCACCCGTCGCTGAGCCCCCGCGCAACGCCGTCCGTCCACCCGAACGGCGCAGAGGTGACCAACGTCACATACCGCTGTTTCTGCTCGGAATCCGGGCGCGAGGTGCGCAACGATCGCCTCGACGACAAGCCCCCGCCACAGCGGTGGGGCGGTCCGGACGGACGCCCAATCCTGCCGCCGTACCGGACGTCTGGTCGATGCGCCTGGACCGGCAGGAGCGGAGGACCCGAGCACGACGGGTCCGCCGGCCACCACGGCCGGACGGCCCCTTGGGGTGAAGTCGTTGTCGATACCGCGACCGGGCATCTTCGCCTGCCCGAACCCGACAGGTACTCCTTCGCAGGCGGCTGACGAAGGGTTGCGCATGACCGCGCGTACCACCACTTCCCCCCTGCTGGCGCGAGCCGGAGTGATCTCCTTCCTCGCCCTCGCCACGGTCGGCGGAACACTGGTCGTACCAGGAGCCACCGGGGACGCGGAAGCCGCGTCGACCTCGGCCTCAGCACTGCGGATCGCCGCTTCCAAGAAGGGGGCGCCCTACAAGTACGGAGCCAGCGGGCCCTACCGTTTCGACTGCTCGGGGCTGACGCTGTACTCGTTCAAGCGGGCCGGCAAGCGGCTGCCCCGTACCGCGGCGGCCCAGTACAACCGCACCCGGCACCTGTCCGCCTCCGCGCGCCGCCTCGGCGACCTGGTCTTCTTCCACTCCCGCCGCGGCATCTACCACGTGGGCATCTACGCGGGGAACGGCAAGATCTGGCACGCGCCCAAGCCCGGCACCGTCGTGCGGCTGGAACGCATCTGGTCGCGCAGCGTCTCGTACGGACGGGTGCGCTGACCACCCGGTCCGTCGGTGTGGTGAATCCGCCGGCCGCGCCGGTCCCCCGTACGTACGCGGGTACAGGTTCCCGCACTCGCGTACGCGGACGCGTACGCGTCCGAGGAGTGATCAACGCGTCGGCGGATACCCGCACGCAATGGCCCCCCTCACCGACGACGACCGGAACGAACTGACCGGACACTCCGAACCGCCGGGCACCGCCGACGCACCCGAACCGCACCGGCCGCCCGGTTCCGCCCGGTACACCGTGTGCGCGGACCGCAACGAGACACCTCTGGAGCGTTACGACCGCAACTTCGGCGAACTGCTCCAGGAACTGCGCGTCCTGCAGACCGGCGTGCAGATCCTGTTCGCCTTCCTGCTGACGCTGGCGTTCACCCCGCGCTTCGTGTCCCTGGACACCACGCAACGCGGCTTCTACGTGAGCACGTTGCTGCTGGCCGTTCTGGCGACGCTGCTGCTCACGGCGCCGGCGGCGGTGCACCGGGTGCTGTTCCGGCGGCGCGCGAAGGGGTTGATCGTGGAGGTCTCCGCGCGGCTGACGGCGGCCGGCATGGCGGTGCTCGCGCTGGCGCTGGCCGGTGCCGTCCTGCTGGTCGTCGACGTCGTCCTGGGGCGCGGGGCGGGCGTGGCGGCGGGCTCGGTGACGCTGGTGACGTGCGCCGGGCTGTGGGCGCTGCTGCCGCGCGTACTGGGGCATGTGAACGGGCACATCAAGCCGTCCGCACGCGACTCGTCGTCCTGAGCGCCCGGCGCCTTCGCGCGGTACCCCCGCGGTCCGCGGACGCCGCGGGGACGCCGCGCCGCCGAGATCTTTTGTGACCTGGTCGTCCTTGCTTTGGCGACGGTGAACCGATGAAGTCTCCTTAGCACGTGAGGAGACCCATGCACCTGCACCCGCCCCAGCACCCGCACACGCACCCCAGGACCGACTCGTGAACCTGCGCGGACTTCTGCGCCGCCGCTCCCCCGCCACCCCCTGCCCGGCCTGCGGCAGCACGGACGTGCTGTGGGAGGACGAGGGGGTCTACGGTGCGGGCGAGTTGTTGTGGTGGTGCGCCTCCTGCCTGCACCAGTGGCATCCGGGAGATCTCGGCGGCGGACCAGGCGGGGGTCCGGTGGCTCCCGTACCGCCTGCGGCTCCCGCGCCCGTGGCCCCGGTTCCCCCCGCGCGCCCCGTGGTACCTGCGGCCGCGCCGGCCGTCCCGGAGGGTGCCCCTGGTCCGGCCACCGTCGCCGAACGCGTGATGTATGCCGCCGGGCTGACGCCGCTGGTCCCCTGCCCGGGCGCGTACGAGCCGTGGCCGTGCCGCTGTTCCCGCTGCGGGCGCGAGGCCAGTCCCACGTACCGGCAGGTTCGGGACGACGGCGTGGGCTGCGCGTGCGGTACGGGCCGCCGCCGCAAGCCGCGCTTCCTGACCAGGCACTGAGCGCCCCCTGAGCCGGAACCGGCCCGTACGGCCGTTCCGCTACGGCAGGAACACCTTCCACGGCAGGTCGATCCAAACGGTCTTGCCCCCGGACGCGGTGGGTTCGACCGTCAGCTGCCCGCCCGATTCGGCGGCGAGGAAGCGGACGATCACCATGCCCCGCCCGTTGTCCTGCTGCACGGCGGCCGGCAGCCGCTTCGGCCAGCGCGGATGGTCGTCGGTGACGCCGATCCGCAGCCGTTCGTCCCGGTCCAGCCGGACGTCGACGGTGAACGCCGGTGATCTGCCGAACGTGTGCTGCACGGCATTGGTGGCGAGTTCGGAGACGATCAGCCGTACGGTGTCGGCCGTCTCCGTCCCGTCCGGGAGGCCCCATTCGGCCAGTACGCCGGTGACGTACCTGCGGGCCTCCGCGACCGATGCCGGTGCGCTGGGCAGGGTGAGTGAGGATTCCTGGTGGTCTGCCATCGCGACGCCGTCCCTTTCCCACCCGAGGCTCGACTCCGGCCCGCTGCCGAAGGAAGCCGCCATCGCATCCGGCCTTCCGGGCCCTTCCCGGCCCCTTCCGCTCCGGCCTCGGACTGCTGCTGTGCGCCAGCCTGCCACTCATGCTGCGGCTGTGACGCGTCATCCACCGAGAAGTGCATATATCTGTCGCCCGAAGCGGTGAACCCTGCTACGCGAGACCGTATTTGGGCGGCACACTGTCGGATCGGAACCGGCCATCAGGGGGCGGGCGCACCCGCGGCGCTCCCCGCGGAACGAGACGGAGGACGCGGTATGCGGTACGGGCCCGCGGTGCGCCGCCGCAAGCTCGGAGCGGAATTACGGCGCCAGCGGACGCTGGCCGGATTCACCAGTGGTGAGGCCGCGCGGCTGGTCGGCTGGCACCAGTCCAAGGTGAGCCGTATCGAGACCGGGCGCAGTGGTGTCCGGCGGGCCGATGTGGAGCTGCTGCTCGACGCGTACGGTGTGCGCGACGCGGAACTGCGTGCGCTGCTGGGGGCGCTGTGCGCCGGCGGCACGCAGGACGGCGGCGGGCGGCACGGCTGGTGGCACACGTACCGCGACCTGCTGCCGCCGGAGTACCGGGACTTCATCAGCCTGGAGTACGAGGCGTCCCGGGCGCGCACGCTGGAGACGACGGTGGTGCCGGGGCTGCTGCAGACGCCGGACTACGCGCGGGCGGTGACCCGCGCCACGCTGTCGGACCTGCCGGCGAAGCAGGTCGAGGAGCTGGTGGAGGTGCGCATCGCGCGCCAGGAGGTGCTGCGGGGCGAGCGGCCGCTGGAGTTGCACGCGGTGCTGGACGAGGCGGTGCTGCGCCGGGAGGTCGGTTCGCCCGGCGTCATGGCGGCGCAGCTGCGGCACATTCTGGACGTGGGGCAGTTGCCGCATGTGCGCCTCCAGGTGCTGCCCTTCGCATCCGGTGTACACATCGGCATCACCGGCCCTTTCGTTATCTTCTCATTTCCGCTCACTTCTGACTTGGATGTGGTTGTTCTCGACCATTTGACGAGTAGCCTCTACTTGGAACAGAAAGCAGACCTCAGGGCGTACAGCGATGCGTTCGACACGCTGCGGGGGCGCGCCCTCTCATGCGAGAAGTCAGCGCAATTCATCGCCCGGACCGCCGCTGCCTCATGGGCCGGCGCCGGCGTCTGAGGAGGCCGTCATGTCACTCCCGCCTGGGCACGATCCCGTCCACGCAGCGCTGCGCGGCGCACGGTGGCGGCGCAGCAGCCACAGCACCGCCATGAACAACTGCGTCGAGACGGCGCGCATCGGGTCCGGCCTGCTCGCGGTGCGCGACTCGAAGAACACCGCCGGGCCGGCCCTGCTGTTCACCACTCCGGCCTGGCAGTCCTTCGTCGACGGCCTGGCCGACAACCGCTTCGCGCAGGTCGGATGAGCGCGATCGCCGTACGACGGCGATACGCGGACCGGCACGCCCGGCCGGTCCTCCGGAATTTCGCCGGCCGGCTCGCCTAGCCGCTGACCGGCGCCGTCCGCACCACCGTCCGTACGGCCTCCCGCGCCTGCCGGGGCGTCAGGTCCGCGCGGGCGGTCAGGCGCAATCGGGAGATGCCGTCGGGCACGGACGGCGGCCGGAAGCAGCCGACCACCAGGCCCGCGTCCCGGCAGTCCGCCGCCCACCGGACGGCCTGCTCCGGCGAGGGCGCCCGTACGGAGACCACCGCGGCGTCCGGGCGGACCGCCGCCAGCCCGGCGGCGCTGAGCCGCTGGTGCAGTTCGGCCGCCACCGCGCGGACCCGGCCGGCACGTTCCGGCTCGCGGCGCAGCAGGCGCAGTGCCGTACGGGCGCCGCCGGCCGCGGCGGGGGCGAGACCGGTGTCGAAGATGAACGTCCGCGCGGTGTTGACCAGGTGCTCGATGACCCGGGCCGGGCCGAGCACCACGCCTCCTTGACTGCCGAGCGACTTCGAGAGGGTGGCGGTGACGACCACGTCCGGATCCCCGGCCAGCCCGGCCGCGTGCACCGTGCCGCGCCCCCCGTCGCCGAGAACGCCCAGGCCGTGCGCGTCGTCGACGAGCAGCGCCGCGCCGTGCGCCCGGCAGGCGTCGGCGAGGGACCGCAGGGGCGCGGCGTCACCGTCCACGGAGAAGACGGCGTCGGTGACGGCGAGCGCCGGGCCGTCGTGGCCGTCCAGGGACTTGCGGACCGCGTCCGGGTCGGCGTGCGGCACCACGACGGTCCTGGCGCGGGCGAGCCGGCAGCCGTCGATGAGCGACGCATGGTTGCCCGCGTCCGAGACGATCAGGCCGCCGGGGCCGCCGAGCGCGGTGACGGCGGCGAGGTTGGCCGCGTAACCGGAGGACAGCACGAGGGCGGCCTCGAAGCCGCAGAACTCGGCGAGTTCGGCCTCCAGGCGGGCGTGCAGCTCGGTGCTGCCGGAGACCAGCCGGGAGCCGGTGGCGCCCGCGCCCCAGCGGTGCGCGGCCTGCGCGGCGCCGCGGGTGACCTCGGGGTGCCGGGCCAGGCCGAGGTAGTCGTTGCTCGCCAGGTCCAGCAGCGGTGACTCGACCGGCCGCGGCCGTAGCGTACGGACGAGCCCCGCCCGGCGGCGCTGTTCGCGGGCCGTATCGATCCAGCCGAACGCGGCGGCCCGCGCGTCGGTGCCCGGCGCGGTGCCGCGGTCGGGGACGGGTGCCCCGGCGGACCCGTCGTGAGGCGGTGCCGGCACGTCGCGGAGCAGTGGCGGCGCGGGGTCGTCCTGATGCATCGGCTTCCTTCGCGTTTGTGGGCTGTCGATAGACGTTAGCGGTCGTTACACCGTCCTACGGTGTGGCCATGCACACACCCCGGATCAGCGCCCTTGTCGGGTTCCTCCATGGTCGCGGGCCGTGGGCGTACGCCAGGATCGTCGCCATGGATCTGCTGACAACGCTGGTGGACAAGGGGCTGCGGCGCGAACTGCCGACCCGCGAAGAGGCGCTCGCCGTGCTGGCGACGTCCGACGACGACCTGCTCGACGTGGTGGCCGCGGCCGGAAAGGTACGCCGCCGCTGGTTCGGGCGGCGGGTGAAGCTGAACTATCTGGTCAACCTGAAGTCGGGGCTGTGCCCCGAGGACTGCTCGTACTGTTCCCAGCGGCTCGGTTCCAAGGCCGAGATCCTCAAGTACACCTGGCTCAAGCCGGAGGAGGCCTCCGAGGCGGCCGCGGCGGGGGTGGCCGGCGGTGCCAAGCGGGTCTGCATCGTGGCCAGTGGCCGCGGGCCGACGGACCGGGACGTGGACCGGGTCTCGCAGACCATCGCCGCCATCAAGGAGCAGAACGAGGGCGTCGAGGTGTGCGCGTGCCTCGGCCTGCTCTCGGAAGGCCAGGCGGCCCGGCTGCGGGCAGCGGGCGCGGATGCCTACAACCACAACCTCAACACGTCCGAAGCCACCTACGGGGACATCACCACCACCCACACCTACGCGGACCGGGTCGAAACGGTCCAACAGGCGCAGGCGGCGGGCCTGTCCGCCTGCTCGGGCCTGATCGCGGGCATGGGCGAGACCGACGCGGACCTGGTCGACGTGGTGTTCGCGCTGCGCGCGCTGGACCCCGACTCGGTGCCCGTCAACTTCCTGATCCCCTTCGAGGGCACTCCGCTGGCCAAGGAGTGGAACCTCACGCCCCAGCGTGCGCTGCGCATCCTGGCGATGGTCCGCTTCGTCTGCCCGGACGTGGAGGTACGGCTGGCCGGCGGGCGCGAGGTGCATCTGCGCTCGCTGCAGCCGCTCGCCCTGCACCTGGCCAACTCCATCTTCCTCGGTGACTACCTGACCAGCGAGGGCCAGGCGGGCAAGGACGACCTGGCGATGATCGCGGACGCGGGCTTCGAGGTGGAAGGCACGGACACCGCCACCCTGCCGGAGCACCGCGCGGACGCGCTCCCGGGCGACGGCTGCGGTGGCCACGGGGGCGGCGGCTGCGGGCCGTGCGGGGACGGCGAAACGGCGGCGGAGCCGGCTGAACGGGCCGCCACGGGCGCCGCGACCTCCCCGGCCGCATCGACCGCCCCGACCGCCGGAGCCCGTACCGACCTGGTCTCCGTACGCCGCCGTGGCGCCGGTACGGAACTGCCGCCGAATGCCTGAGGCCGCCCAGCTCTCCGTGCCCGAACTGCTGGCCCTCGACCGGCAGCACGTCTGGCATCCGTACGGCCCGATGCCCGGCCGGGCCGAGCCGCTGGTCGTCGCGTCGGCCTCCGGCGTACGACTGCGACTGTCCGAACCTGTCGAGGGACAGACCGAGTTGGTGGACGGAATGTCCTCCTGGTGGTCGGCCGTGCACGGTTACCGCCACCCCGTGCTCGACGACGCCGTCCGCGGCCAGCTGGACCGGATGAGCCATGTGATGTTCGGCGGGCTCACGCACGAGCCCGCCGTACGGCTCGCCGCCCGGCTGGCGGAGATCACCCCGGACGGGCTGGAACACGTCTTCCTCGCCGACTCCGGATCGGTGTCGGTCGAGGTCGCCGTGAAGATGTGCCTCCAGTACTGGCGCTCCGTCGGCCGGCCGCGCAAACAGCGGCTGATGACCTGGCGCGGCGGCTACCACGGCGACACCTGGCAGCCGATGTCGGTGTGCGACCCGGACGGCGGGATGCACGAGCTGTGGCAGGGCGCCCTGCCCCGGCAGCTGTTCGCGGACACACCGCCTCCAGGGTTCGACGCCCCGCCGGACCCGGCCTACGCGGCACAGCTGCGCGAGCTGGTCGCGCGGCACGCCCACGAGCTGGCAGCGGTCATCGTGGAGCCGGTGGTCCAGGGAGCGGGCGGCATGGCCTTCCACTCCCCCGGCTACCTGCGCGTGCTCCGCGAGGCGTGCGACGAGCACGGCGTCCTGCTGGTCTTCGACGAGATCGCCACCGGCTTCGGCCGTACGGGAGCGCTGTTCGCCGCCGACCACGCGGGCGTCACGCCGGATGTGATGTGTCTCGGCAAGGCCCTGACCGGCGGCTATCTCACCATGGCGGCGACGTTGTGCACGCCGGCCGTGGCGGACGGGATCTCCCGGGGTGACGTGCCGGTGCTCGCGCACGGGCCGACCTTCATGGGCAACCCGCTGGCCGCCGCGGTCGCCAACGCCTCGCTGGACCTGCTGCTCTCCCAGGACTGGGCCCGCGAGGTCAAACGGATCGGGACCGGCCTGCGGGACGGCCTCGCCGACGTCACCGCCATGGACGGCGTACGGGACGTACGGGTCCTCGGCGCCATCGGGGTCGTCCAGCTCGACCACCAGGTCGACATGGCGGCCGCCACGCGGGCGGCCGTACGGGAGGGCGTGTGGCTGCGCCCGTTCCGCGACCTCGTGTACGCGATGCCGCCGTACATCACCGGGGACGAGGACGTGGCACGCGTCTGCGCGGCGATGCGCGCGGTGGCACGCGAGGGGTGAGGGCCCCAGGGGTGATCCCCGGTTTCCGCCCTGGGGGCTCCGGCCACCGGGCCCCCAGGGCGGCCGACAACCATGCTCGACGACAGGAGAAACGACGTGTCGGTGCTGTTCGTGACCGGAACGTGCACGGAGATCGGCAAGACCGTGACCACGGCGGCCCTCGCCGCGACGGCGCTCGCCCAGGGCCGGTCCGTCGCGGTGCTCAAACCCGCCCAGACCGGGGTCGCCGCCCATGAGCCGGGGGACACGGCGGAAGTCGTCCGGCTCGCCGGGCCCCAGGTCACCACCGCCGAACTGGCGCGCTACCCCGAGCCGCTGGCACCGGAGACCGCCGCGCGGCGCGCCGGCCTGCCGCCCGTACGCCCCGAGGAGATCGCGAAGGCGGCCACCGAACTGGCGGCCTCGCACGACCTCGTACTCGTCGAGGGCGCGGGCGGCCTGCTCGTACGGTTCGACGAGCAGGGCGCGACCCTCGCCGACGCGGCACGCCTGGCCGGGGCTCCCGTACTGGTCGTGGCCCAGGCCGGCCTGGGCACGCTCAACGCGGTGGCACTCACCGCGCTGGCCCTGCGCACGTACGGGATCGACAGCCCCGGCGTGGTGGTGGGCAGCTGGCCCGCGGCCCCCGGCCTCGCCGCGCGCTGCAACCTCGACGACCTTCCGCGGGCGGCCGGCGCGCCGCTGCTGGGACGCGTCCCGGAAGGCGCCGGCAGCCTGCCCCCGGAGGACTTCCGCGCACAGGCCCCGAGTTGGCTGGCGCCCGTCCTCGGCGGCACCGCCGCGCTTTGACAGTGGTGTCCCGGCGCGGCACGGCGGACACTCGAACCGGCGGACGTCGTACGGTGAAGGGATCCAGCCATGCCACAGCGCACGAGGGCCGAGCGGGGAGTCGTGCACCATCCGTTCTTCGCCCGGTGGTACGCGCACATCGCGGACCACCGCTCGGGGCTCACGGCCCTGCGGCGCGACCTGCTGGCCGGGCTCTCGGGCCGGGTGATCGAGATCGGCGCCGGCACGGGAGCGAACTTCGCCCACTACCCGCGGACCGTCGCCGAGGTGGTGGCCATCGAACCCGAACGCACCCTGCGGCAACGGGCCCTGACCGAAGCGGCACGCGCCGGGATCCCGGTGGACGTCGTACCGGCCACGGCGGAGGCGCTGCCGGTCAAGAGCGAAGCCTTCGACGCGGCGGTGGTGTCGCTGGTGCTCTGCTCGGTACGTGACGTGCAGCGCTCGCTGTCGGAACTGCGGCGGGTGCTGCGGCCCGACGGTGAACTGCGCTTCTTCGAACACGGACGCTCCCTGCGCCACGGCCCCGCCACGGTGCAGCGGGCCCTGGACCGTACGGTCTGGCCCCTCCTGATGGGCAACTGCCACCTCTCCCGCTCCCCCTTGGCCGAACTCCACACCGCCGGCTTCACCGTCACCACCTACCGCCGCACCCGCATCCTGGGCCCCGGCCCCGCCCTCCCATGGACGGTACTGGGCGTGGCACGCCAGTCCGGGGAGGAGCAGGCGGAGGAGGAGTGACGCACGCGCCCTCACCAGGCGCGGGTGGCTATCAGCTCCTCCGCGCCCGCGTCCGCGTACAGCTGCCGCAGGAATGCGTGCTCTGCCACCTGCTGGTCGGTGATGTGCATGCCCCGTCCCCGTCCCGTTCCCGTCCCCTTCGTGTTCCGGTGCACCGATCATGCACCACACCACTGACAAGGGACGGAGGAGCCAAGCCGACGAGCGCCGCGCGGCGCGCAGCGCGCCTGGCCGGTTACGCGGCATGAGCCTTTCGGCAGGTCATCGTCATGGCGAGGTGTGTGCCAGCCGGCCGGGAGCCGTTGCCACCGAGTCCCGCTCGGCCCGGGGCTCGTGTCAGCCCGTAGGCGTACGAGGGCAGCGGGGCCGGCCACACGCTGCTCACCCCGTTCGCCAGGGCGGCGACCGAACCCGCTGCTCAGCGGCGCGAACGGCGCTTCCGGGCACCGGCCGAGGGCCGGGTGGGCATCCGCCTGGGGTCGTACACGTATCCGGATTCCAGCCTCGGCCGTCTCCCCCGGACAACGCCCCCTCCCCATGAAACCGCAGCTCAACTCCCGTGCGCCGGGTGGCTCGCACGGCGCGGACCACGTCCATGATCAACCCGCAGGCTGACGCGCCGGGCCGCGCGCGGATCTAGCGTCATCCGTGTGATCAGACTTCCTCGCGCGGCCGGAGCCGTCGCCTTGTCGCTGGTGTTCAGCCTTCCACTGCCGCTCGCCGCGGCAGCGGGCACGTCCTGGGCCGCTGCCCCGCCCGCCGCGCCGTCCACCACGCCACCCGTCCGTACGGACACGAAGGCCGCCGCGCAGTTGCGCCTGCCCGCGCCCACCGGGCCCTACGCGGTCGGCCGGTCCACGCTGCACCTCACCGACCACAGCCGCCGCGACCCGTGGGTGCCTACGGCGGAAGCCCGCGAGCTGATGGTCAGCCTGCACTATCCGGCCCGCCGCGGTACGGGCACGCCCGCGCGGTACGCCACCGTCGAGGAGAGCCGGCACCTCCTCAAGGCCCAGGGCTGGGAGGGCAGGATCACTCCCGAGGCCCTGAGCGACACGGCCGTACACGGCCGCGCGGACGCCCGCCCCGCGGCCGGCGCCTATCCGCTGCTGGTCGTCTCGCCCGGATTCAGCGCGCCCCGCTACTCCCTGACCAGCCTCGCGGAAGACCTGGCCTCCCGGGGGTACGTCGTCGCGGTGGTCGACCACGCCTACGAGAGTGTCGGCACCGCCTTCCCCGGCGGCCGGATCCTGACCTGCGTCGCCTGCGAGAAGGTGTACGGCACCGAGGACGGCGCCCGGCTGGCGGCCGTCGGCCGGGGCCAGGACGTCTCGTTCGTCCTGGACCGGCTCACCGGGCACCGGCCCGCCTGGCGGCACTCCCACATGATCGACAAGAAGCGCATCGGCATGGCGGGTCACTCGCTCGGCGGCGCGAGCGCCGTGTCCGCCATGGCGCACGACAGCCGCATACGGGCCGGCGTCAACATGGACGGGGCGTTCCAGGACCCCGTACCGGCCGGCGGCCTCGGCTCCCGCCCCTTCCTCATGCTCGGCACCGACAACGAGGTGCACCGGCCCGGCGGCCGGGACCGGACCTGGGACCTGGCCTGGAGCCGGCTGGACGGCTGGAAGCGCTGGCTGACCGTCGCCGGTTCCGACCACCTCACCTTCAGCGACGGGCCTGTCCTGACCGACCAGTTCGGCCGGCCGGCCGCGAGCCCCACGGCTCCGTCGGACACACAGCCCCCGCTGACCGGCCGACGCTCGGCCGCCCTCACCCGCGCCTACGTGGGAGCGTTCTTCGAGCAGCATCTGCGGCACCTACCCCAGCCCCTCCTCCAGGGCCCCACGAAGGACTGGCCGGAAGTGAGGTTCCACAACCCGGTTACGGTGCCGTCGGCCGGGCGCTGAGTGTACGGACCACGCGCCGGGACCGGGCGGCCGCTGAGTGTCCGGACCGCGCGCCGGGACCGGGCGCCGGCCAGGGGGCGGGTCCGCGGAGGATGCCAGGATGGACGACGGGAGCGGGCCGGCCCGTAGGGGGATGCCAGGACGACCGGAGCTGCCCTACTGTCGTGGCCCACGCGGGAGTTGCCGCCCCGTAAGGCACGGGGCCGACGTCGGGAGGCTGACGTGTCCACACCGGTCTCAGGCGGGGTGCCGTACGCCACGCAGGGCGGCGGGTCGGCCGCGCGGGCGGTGTCGCTGGTCAAGACGTACGGGACGGGCGAGGCCCAGGTCGTGGCGCTGGACGGGGTCGACGTGTCGATCGGGCGGGGGCAGTTCACGGCGGTGATGGGCCCCTCCGGGTCGGGAAAGTCCACGCTGATGCACCGCCTGGCGGGCCTGGACACGGTGTCGGCCGGGCGGGTGTGGCTGGGCGACCGGGAGATCACCGGCCTGGACGACCGCCGGCTGACCCGGCTGCGCAGGGACCACGTCGGCTTCGTGTTCCAGGCGTTCAACCTGCTGCCCACCCTGACGGCGGAGGAGAACATCACGCTGCCCATGGACATCGCCGGCCGCAAACCGGACCGTGAGTGGCTGCGTGAGGTGATCGACACCCTCCGGCTCGGCGACCGTCTGCGGCACCGGCCCGCCCAGCTCTCCGGCGGGCAGCAGCAACGGGTGGCGTGCGCCCGGGCGCTCGCCGCCCGCCCCGCGCTGATCTTCGCGGACGAGCCGACCGGCAACCTCGACTCCCGCTCGGGGCTGGAGGTGCTCCAGTTCCTGCGGGAGGCGGTGGACGGCCTCGGGCAGACGGTCGTGATGGTGACCCATGACCCGAACGCGGCGGCCCACGCCGACCTCGCGCTCTACCTGGCGGACGGCCGGATCGTGGACGAGATGCCACGGCCCAGCGCCGCATCCGTACTGGCGCGCATGCAGGTCCTCACCGCGGACCCCGGCCCCGCCGCATCCCCACCGGCACCACCGACCACACCACCCCCACCGGCACTACCACTTCCACCAACCACACCACCTCCACCAACCACCAGGCCCCCGGCACCGACCACCACCCAGGCCGCCCGCAGCAAAACGACTGACCCGTGACGCGGACCACGCCCCGGGCACGAGTGAGCGCCGGAAGCCGACCTGATCACTCTGTAACGGGCAGGCATTCGGCGAGCAGATCGACGATGTCGCGCCAGGCTCGCTGTGCGTGTCGTGGGTGGTAGCCGACGCCCGGGGGCGTGCTGTGGTTGACCGGTGGGTGGTGGAAGGCGTGCAGGGCCCCGCCGTAGACCACGCAACGCCAGTCGACGCCCGCCTCCCGCATCTCGGCGGTGAACGCTTCCCGTTGCGCGGGTGGCATGATCGGGTCTTCCGATCCGACCCCGGCCCACACGGGGCAGCGAATGCGTGCCGCCTCGCCCGGTCGGCCCGTGGTCAGTGCGTTGACCGTACCGATTGCGCGCAGGTCGGCTCCGTCGCGTCCGAGTTCCAGCGCAATCGCGCCCCCGGTGCCGTAGCCGATGGCGGCGACCCGGTCGGGGTCGGTCCGCGGTTCGGCGCGCAGCACGTCGAGTGCCGCATGGCCGATGCCCCGCATCCGGTCGGGGTCTGCGAGCAGCGGCAGGCAACGGGACAGCATCTCCTCGGGGTCGTCCAGATAGCGCCCGCCGTGGAGGTCGAAGGCCAGCGCCACGTATCCCAGCTCGGCCAGGGCATCGGCCCGGCGGCGCTCGACGTCGCTGAGCCCCATCCCCTCAGGCCCGATCAGGACCGCGGGCCGACGCTCGTCACCGGCAGGGAGCGCGAGGTGCCCGACCATCGTGAGAGCATCGGCCGGGTATTCGACCGTACGTGTCGTGATCGTCATGAGACTGGACCGTAGTGACCGTTCAGCCAGGTCGGGCCGGTGTTCACCGTAGGCAGAAGGTGGTCCGTCGCGGCTGCACGGCGCCCCCCTCTCCCCGTCCCGGCCACCCACCGAAGTGTTCGATGCGAGGCGCATTCTCACTACACTCGCCGGCTGTCCGCACCACGCGACCACCGCACGCGCCGGCCCACCGCCGCGCGCACGCATCTCAAGGGGGCCCCATGCCACGTCCGTTCCGCTTCGGCGTCAACATGCTCACCATCGAGTCGGGGCCCACCTGGCGGGAGAAGTGCCGCCGGGCCGAGTCCCTGGGTTACGACGTGGTGCTCGCACCGGACCACCTCGGCATGCCCGCGCCGTTTCCCGCGCTGATCGCCGCCGCCGAGGTGACCGAGCGCCCGCGCCTGGGCACCTTCGTCCTCAACGCGGGCTTCTGGAACCCGGCCCTGCTGGCCCGCGAGGTGGCCACCACCGACCTCCTCACCGACGGCCGGCTCGAACTGGGCCTGGGCACCGGGTACGTACGTGCCGAGCACGACAAGGCGGGCCTGCCCTGGGGTACTCCCGGCGAACGGGTGGACCACCTCACGCGTACGGTCGAGGAACTGGACCGTCTCCTGGGCGACCCGGAACACGGCCCGAAGCCGGCCCAGCAGCCCCGGCCGCCGCTGCTGATCGGCGGCAACGGTCCCCGTATGCTGCGCCTCGCCGCCCGGCACGCCGACATCGTGGCCCTCACCGGTGGCCGGCCCGCCCCCGGCAAGCCGGAAGGCACTCTCGAACTCCTCGCGCCCGAAGCCCTCGACGCCACCCTGGCCGGTTACCACCGGGCAGCCGCGGACCGCCCGGCCCCGGCCGAGCTGAACATTCTGGTCCAGCAGGTACGGGTCACCGACGACCGGCGCGCCGTGGCTCGCGAGATCGCCGGGCACGGCATCGGCGTCGACGAGGAACAGGCGCTGCACGTGCCGACGTTCCTGTTCGGCACGGTCGCGCAGATGGCCGAGCAGCTGCGTGAACACCGCGAGCGCTACGGCTTCTCGTACATCACCGTCCTGGACCCCTCCATGGAGGCGTTCGCGCCGGTCATGGAGGAGCTGAAGGGCAGTTAGCACGGGCCGGGCGTTCGGACCGGCGGCGGCTCTCCCGGCCGGTGGCGAGCCGCGTCCCGGTATACGGAAGTCCATGGCGGCGCGGCGCCGTTCCGTGCTTGGCTTCCGCACATGATCGATCTTGAGATACGGACCGCCGTACCGGATGACGCGAAGGCCGTGCTCGCCTTCTGGGAGGAGGCGGCGGAAGGCACCTCCATTACGGACGACGTGGCCGGGGTGACCCGGCTGATCGGCCGGGATCCGCAGGCCCTGATCCTCGCGGAGTCCGGCGGAACCCTGGTGGGCTCGGTGATCGCCGGGTACGACGGCTGGCGGTGCTCGCTGTACCGGCTCGCGGTGCTGCCGTCGCACCGGAGGCAGGGCGTCGCGACCGCGCTGCTCGAAGCGGCCGAGCGCCGTTTCCTGGCCGTGGAGGGCAGGCGCGGGGACGCCATGGTGCTGGAGGCGAACGAACGGGCCCAGCGGGCGTGGGCCGCGGCCGGCTACCGGCGCGAGGACCACTGGCGGCGGTGGGTGAAGCCGCTGCCCCGGCCCTGACCTGCTCCCCGGCCGGTCCCCCGTCCCGACCCGCCCCTGCCCGGCGCTCCCTCTCCTCGCCACGGCCCGCAACCTGCTTTGCCCATCCTTTACCATGGATCCTTCCACGTCTCCCAATGAAAGGAGTGAGCGTCCAGCCATGGGCGAGCCTCCCAGTTGTCATCCCGTCCGCGCCCGAGGCGCGAACCTCCCGGTCCTGTTCGATCATGGGACGGAGGTGACCCGATGACCGAGCTGCTCCTCCTGGCCGTGGCCCTGCTCCTGACCCTGGCCTGCGGCGTCTTCGTCGCGGCCGAGTTCTCGCTGACGACCGTCGAGCGCAGCGACCTCGAACGCGCCGTGGAGCGCGGCGAGCGCGGCGCGGACAGCGCCCTCAAGGCCGTCCGGAGTCTGACGTTCCAGCTGTCCGGCGCACAGCTCGGCATCACCGTGACCGGCCTGGTCATCGGCATGCTCGCCAAGCCGTCGATCGCCGCCCTGCTGGCCGGACCGCTCGACGCCCTCGGCCTGCCGCCCGCCGCCGGTGACTCCGTGGCCCTGGTCCTCGGTACGGCCGTCTCCACGGTCGTCCTGATGGTCATCGGCGAGCTGGTGCCCAAGAACTGGGCCATCTCCAGCCCGCTGCCCGTCGCCCGCCGGGTCGCCACCGCGCAGCGCGGCTTCAGCGCCTCCTTCCGGCCGCTCATCGGGCACCTCAACAACACCGCGAACCGGATGATCCGCCGGATGGGCATGGAGCCCGCCGAGGAACTGGCCTCCGCCCGCGGCCCGCAGGAACTGGTCGCGCTGGCCCGGCACTCCGCCAAGGAAGGCGCCCTGGAGCCGGACACCGCCGAGCTGTTCGTCCGCACCCTCGCCCTCGCCGACCTGACCGCGGAGAACGTCATGACTCCGCGTGTGCAGGTCACGGCCCTGGACGTGCAGTCCACGGCGGAGGACGTGGCCGCCGCGACGCGCGCCACCGGCCTGTCCCGCTTCCCCGTCTACCGCGGCAGCCTGGACTCCGTGGTCGGTGTCGCGCACATCAAGGACGTACTGGCCGTGCCCGCCGGGCGCCGCTCCCGCCACCCGGTCGCCGAGCTGCTGCGCGAGCCGCTGCTCGTACCGGAGACGCTGACCGTCGACAAGCTGCTGGACCGGCTGTCCGGACGGCAGACGATGGCCGTGGTCATCGACGAGTACGGCGGTACGGCGGGCGTCGCCACCCTGGAGGACATCGTCGAGGAGGTCGTCGGCGAGGTACGCGACGAGCACGATCCCCTGGAGACGCCGGACCTGGCCCCGGCGGGCGAGGACGCGGACGGCCGGGCCCGCTACGAGGCGGACGGCGCCGTACGCACCGACCAGCTCGAACAGATCGGCCTGAAGCTGCCGGAGGGCCCGTACGAGACCCTGGCCGGCCTGATCGCCACCGAGCTGGGCCGGATCCCGGCCGCCGGGGACAGCCTGGAGGCCGCGGGCTGGCGGATGGACGTCCTGGACGCCTCCGGGCACCGCGCGGCGCTGGTGCTGCTGCACGCGCCGCTGCCGGACAGCGCCGACGACGAGACCGGGGAGGCGACCCGATGACCGCGCTCCAGTTGTTCATCGGCCTGCTCACGCTGGTCGTCAACGCGTTCTTCGTGGGCGCCGAATTCGCGATGATCTCGGTGCGCCGCAGTCAGATCGAGCCGTACGCCGAGGACGGCGACCGCCGTGCGGACCGGGTTCTGTGGGGTCTCCAGCACGTCTCCGGCGTGATGGCGGCCGCGCAGCTGGGCATCACCCTGTGCACCCTGGTGCTCGGCGCCGTCGCCGAGCCCGCCATCGCCCACCTCCTGGAGCCGGCCTTCGACGCGGTCGGCGTGCCGGACGCCCTGGTCCACCCGATCTCCTTCGTGCTGGCGCTGGCCGTGGCGACGTACCTGCACATGCTCTTCGGCGAGATGGTGCCGAAGAACGTGGCGCTGGCCGAGCCGGTGCGTACGGCGCTGCTGCTGGGACCGCCGCTGGTCGCGCTGACCCGCGCGCTGCGGCCGGTGATCTTCGCCATCAACACGTTCGCCAACGCGCTGCTGCGGCTGCTGCGGGTGGAGGCCAAGGACGAGGTCGCGGCCACGTTCTCGGACGACCAGCTCGCGAAGATGGTCGAGGACTCGCAGGCCGCCGGGCTGCTGGACGACCGGGCGAAGGAGCGCCTGCGGGACGCCCTGGAGCTGGGCCGCCGCCCGGTCGCCGATGTGGTGGTGCCGGTGGAGAAGGTCGTGACGGCCCGGCTGGGCATCACGCCGGAGGGCGTGGAGGAACTGACCGCGACGTCCGGTTTCTCGCGTTTCCCGGTCATCGACAGCACCCGGCGCATCCTGGGATACCTGCACGTCAAGGACGCACTGGACGCCTCACCGCGGGATCTGCCGTTCCCGCTCTCCGCGCTGCGGCCGATCGCCCGCGTACGGGCCGGGACACCGCTCGACGACGTACTGTCGGCGATGCGGGCCTCCCGTACGCACCTGGCGGCGGTCATCGGCGAGGACGGCCGCCTGGCGGGCCTGGTCACCATGGAGGACGTACTGCGGGAGCTGGTGCTCCAGCAGCAGCCCACGAAGGCCGCACCGGCCGGGGGCGCGGCCCGGCGGTAGGATTCCTCCGCCATGGAGATCAATGCCACCTACACCAGTTTCGTCGCGGTGGGCGACAGCTTCACCGAGGGCATGTCCGACGTGCTGCCGGACGGCTCGTACCGCGGCTGGGCGGACCTGCTGGCCGCCCGGCTCGCGGCCCGTACCCCCGGTTTCCGCTACGCCAACCTCGCGGTGCGCGGCAAGCTCATCGGGCAGATCGTCGACGAGCAGACCGGTCCTGCGGCCGCGATGGGCGCCGATCTGGTCACCCTGGTGGGCGGGCTGAACGACGTACTGCGTCCCAAGTGCGACGTGGACCGGGTCTGCGCCCTCCTGGAAGAGGCCGCGGGACGGCTGGCCAAGGACTGCGGGCAGCTCGTCCTGATGCGCAGCCCCGGGCGGCAGGGCCCGGTCCTGGAACGGTTCCGGCCCCGCATGGAACAGCTCTTCGCCCACATCGACGCGCTGGCCGCCCAGCACGACGCCATCGTGGTGGACCTCTTCTCCTCGCGCGCGCTGGCCGACCCCCGGATGTGGGCGGAGGACCGGCTCCACCTGAACAAGGCCGGGCACGAACGGGTGGCCGAGGCCGTCTGGCAGGCCCTCGGTCTCCCCGCCGAGTCCGACTGGGACGCCCCGCTGCCCGCCTTCGTCCCGCCGGGCTGGAGGGCCCGGCGCACCGCGGACGTACGCTTCGCCCGCCAGCACCTCGTCCCCTGGATCGGCCGCCGCCTGACCGGCCGCTCCAGCGGGGACGGCCGCGCGCCGAAGCGCCCGGAGCTGGTGCCGTACGAGGATCTGCGCACGTACGAGGACTAGGAGCGGCCCCGCTCCCCCTCGCCGGCGGTCGTGCGGGCGTAGTGCTCGGCGATCTCGTCGCTGGTCGTCAGCCAGACGCCGGGGTGGTTCGCGATGTGTTCGAGGGCCTGGTCCAGGTACTTGTGCCGGAACGGCTGGTTGATGACGAACGGGTGCAGGACCAGGGACATGACCCGGCCGCTGTCCGCGGAGTCGGCGTACAGCTGGTCGAGCTGGTCCTTGACGATCTGCACGAAGTCCGGGCCGCTGAGGCTCTTGCCGACGAACAGGCTGATGTCGTTGACCTCGATGGAGTACGGAACGCTGAGCATGCCCGGCACGTTCAGGCGGTACGGCTGGTCGTCGTTGGCCCAGTCCAGTACGTAGTCCAGGCCGAGTTCGGCGAGCAGTTCCGGCGTACGGAAGGTCTCGGTCAGCGCCGGGCCGAGCCAGCCGCGGGGGCGCCGGCCGGTGGCCTTCTCGATGGCGCCGACGACCTCCGTGAGGTAGGCGCGCTCCTCCTCGACGGTCATGTCCGCCTGGAAGGTGGAGTTGTCGCGGCCGTGCGCGATCCAGGCCCAGTCGCGGGCCCGGCCCGCTTCGACGATCTGCGGATAGTGGCGGGTGACCGCGGAGTTGAGCATGACACTGGCGCGCAGGCCGTGCCGGTCGAGGCTCTCGATCAGCCGCCAGATACCCACCCGGGGACCGTAGTCACGCCAGCCGTAGTTCAGCGGGTCCGGCGCCAGCCCCGCGGTGCCCGGGAAGATGCTGGTCGAGGGCCGGTCGACCTGATAATGCTCGACGTTGAGCCCCACGTAGAAGGCGACGCGCGCGCCGTCCGGCCAGTGGATCGGTTCCCGCTCGACGATCGGGCTGTAAGCGAAGAGTTCGTTGTCCATGATCCCCCACCTCGTGCCAGGTCCGTGCCTGTAAAAGGCACCTGCGCAGGCCACCCGCGCTCGATGTTCACCCTAGCGCGAACATCAGAACTCTCTCGACGTGACGCCCGCCACACACGCATCCCGTCGACGAACCCGGGCTGCCCCTACTGGTCCACAGCGGGTGGTGAGCGGGCCCGGCCCGGGGCAGCGGACCCGGACCGCATCCGCGGGGCACCCGCCTCTGACCGGTCACACCTGCGTGACCAGTAGACTCTCGTCCCGTGACTGCCAAGCCCCGCATTCCGAATGTTCTGGCCGGCCGCTACGCCTCCGCGGAGCTCGCCGTCCTGTGGTCCCCCGAGTACAAGGTGAAGCTGGAGCGCAAGCTGTGGCTCGCGGTGCTCCGTGCGCAGAAGGACCTCGGGGTGGAGGTGCCGGAGCAGGCGCTCGCTGATTACGAGCGGGTGCTGGACGATGTCGATCTGGCCTCGATCGCCGAGCGTGAGAAGGTCACCCGGCACGACGTGAAGGCCCGTATCGAGGAGTTCAACGCGCTCGCCGGGCACGAGCAGGTCCACAAGGGCATGACCTCCCGTGACCTGACCGAGAATGTCGAGCAGCTGCAGATCCGGCTGTCGCTGGAGCTGATGCGGGACCGTACGGTCGCCGTGCTGGCGCGGCTGGGCCGGCTCGCCGGGGAGCACGCCGAGCTGGTCATGGCGGGGCGTTCGCACAACGTCGCGGCCCAGGCGACCACGCTGGGCAAGCGCTTCGCGACCGCCGCCGACGAGCTGCTGGTCGCGTACGGGCGGCTGACGGACCTGCTGGACCGCTATCCGCTGCGCGGCATCAAGGGTCCGGTCGGCACCGCGCAGGACATGCTGGACCTGCTGGGCGGTGACGCCGCGAAGCTGGCCGAGCTGGAGCAGCGGATCGCCGGGCACCTCGGCTTCGGCCAGGCGTTCACCTCCGTCGGCCAGGTCTATCCGCGCTCGCTGGACTACGACGTGGTCACCGCGCTGGTGCAGCTGGCCGCGGCGCCCTCCTCGATCGCCAAGACGATCCGCCTGATGGCCGGCCACGAGCTGGTGACCGAGGGTTTCAAGCCCGGCCAGGTGGGCTCGTCCGCGATGCCGCACAAGATGAACACCCGCTCCTGCGAGCGCGTCAACGGCCTGATGGTCATCCTGCGCGGTTACGCCTCGATGGCCGGCGAGCTGTCCGGTGACCAGTGGAACGAGGGCGACGTGTCCTGCTCGGTGGTGCGCCGGGTCGCGCTGCCGGACTCCTTCTTCGCCCTGGACGGCCTGCTGGAGACGTTCCTGACCGTGCTGGACGAGTTCGGCGCCTTCCCCGCCGTCGTCGCGCGGGAGCTGGACCGCTACCTGCCCTTCCTCGCCACGACCAAGGTGCTGATGGGTGCCGTACGGGCCGGAGTGGGCCGCGAGGTGGCGCACGAGGCGATCAAGGAGAACGCGGTCGCCGCGGCGCTCGCCATGCGCGAACAGGGTGCGGAGCGCAACGAACTGCTCGACAAGCTCGCGGCGGACGAGCGGATCCCGCTGGACCGCGCCCAGTTGGACGCGCTGATGGCGGACAAGCTGTCCTTCACGGGCGCCGCCGCCGACCAGGTGGCCGCCGTCGTCGCGCGGATCGAGGAGATCACCAAGCAGTACCCCGAGGCCGCGGCGTACACGCCGGGCTCCATCCTGTGAGGCGCTGCTGAGATGGGATTGACTCCCGAGGAACTGCAGGCCGCGCGCGGCCGTCTCGTCCCTGACGTGGCGGCGCCCGGCCTGCGGGTGCTTTTCTGCGGTATCAACCCCGGGCTGGTCTCGGCGGCCACCGGCCACCACTTCGCCCGGCCCGGCAACCGCTTCTGGCCCACCCTGCACGCGTCCGGGTTCACCCCGCGGCTCCTCAAGCCCGCCGAGGAGCAGGAGCTGCTCGGCTACGGCCTCGGCATCACCAATGTCGTGCAGCGGGCGAGCGCCCGGGCCGACGAGCTGAGCGCGGAGGAGTTCCGCGAGGGTGGGCGGGAGCTGGCCGAGAAGGTGCGGCGGCTGCGGCCGGAGTGGCTCGCGGTGGCCGGGGTGACGGCCTATCGGGTGGCTTTCGACGACAAGCACGCCAAGGTCGGGCCGCAGGAGCGGACGATCGGTGACACCCGCGTCTGGGTGCTGCCCAATCCCAGTGGACTCAACGCGCACTATCCGCCGGCCGCGCTGGCGGAGGAGTACGCCCGGCTGCGTGCGGTGGCTTTCGCCGACGAGGCCGAGGAAGGTGACGCGCGGGACGTGTGAGTCGCGCGTTACGGGTAAGGCGTGCGTTGTGTGTAGGGCGCACGGGGTGGTGGGGCCGTGCGGAGCGGTTAGCCCGTTCGGGAGCGTTGCGCCGGGTGGATACGGCCAGTGAGCCGACAGTCCGCCCGGCGTTCCATTGGCCCCATTCGTGTCGTTCCTATGCTGGTTGTGCCGATTTCGACCTTTGCGTTGATACTCGGAGTAACCAATGTGCCGCTCAGCCCCTAGCGACAGGACGAGATGACTACCGGTCAGCCTCAGCCGCCGCGCGTCCGGCGGAACAAGCGGTCGGACGGAGGAAGGAACTCCGACACCGACCGGCTGCTGCGCACTCTGCTGCGCCGCCGCAAACACCAGCTCAGCGTCGAGGAAGTCACCGTCACCGACAGACCGCAGGTACGCCGCGCGGTCACGGCGGCCGCCCTCGGCAACATGATGGAGTGGTTCGACTTCGGGGTCTACGCCTACCTGGCGGCCACGATGGGCAAGGTCTTCTTCCCGTCCAGCTCCCCCGGCGCCCAGCTCGTCTCCACCTTCGCCACCTTCGCCGCCGCCTTCCTCGTGCGGCCGCTCGGCGGTCTGGTCTTCGGGCCGCTGGGCGACCGCATCGGACGGCAGCGCGTGCTGGCCGCCACCATGATCATGATGGCGATCAGCACCTTCGCGGTCGGCTTCCTGCCCGGTTACGACTCCATCGGCTTCGCGGCGCCCCTGCTGCTGCTCCTCTGCCGACTGGTGCAGGGCTTCTCGACCGGAGGGGAGTACGCCGGCGCCACGACCTACATCGCCGAATACGCCCCGGACAAGCGCCGCGGCTTCCTCGGCAGCTGGCTCGACTTCGGCACCTTCGTCGGCTACGCCCTCGGCTCCGGCCTGGTCACCGTGCTCACCGCCGTACTGGGCACGGACGGCCTGGAGGACTGGGGCTGGCGGATCCCCTTCATGGTGGCCGGGCCGCTCGGCCTGATCGGCCTCTACATGCGCATGAAGCTGGAGGAGACCCCGGCCTTCAAGCAGGAGGCGGAAGCCGCGCGGCAGGAGGCCCAGAACGCGAGCTCCGGCGACACTCCCGTCGAGGAGGCCCGGCAGTCGGGCAAGGGCCGGCTGAAGGAGATCTTCACAGGGCACTGGGAAGCCGTGCTGATCTGCATGGGGCTGGTGCTGCTGTACAACGTCACCAACTACATGGTGACGTCCTACCTCCCCACCTTCATGACCGAGACGCTCGGCGAGGACGCCACGACCGCCCAGCTGCTGGTCCTGGGCACCATGGTCGTCGTCGCCCTGACGATCACGACGGTGGGCCGTACCTCGGACCGGTGGGGCCGTCGGCCGGTGTTCATGGCGTCCAGCGTCGCGCTCGTGGCACTGGCCTATCCGGCGTTCCTGCTGATCCGGGAGGGCGGCATCCTGCTGCCGGCCTTCGGATGCCTCGTCCTGGGCCTGCTGCTGGTGTGCTTCGCGGGCACCTCCGCCTCGACGCTGCCGGCGCTCTTCCCCACCCATCTGCGCTACGGGGCGCTGTCCATCGCGTTCAACATCTCCGTCTCGCTCTTCGGCGGCACCACCCCGCTGGTCGTCTCCGCGCTGGTGGAGTCCACGGGCAGCCACATGGTTCCCGCGTACTACCTGATGGTGGCGGGCGTCATCGGCTTCATCGCCGCCTTCTTCCTGCACGAGACGGCGGGCAAGCCGCTGCGCGGTTCCGGCCCGATGGTCGAGACCCCGGAGCAGGCCCGCAAGCTGGTGGCCGACAGCCGGACCGAGGCCGGGCGCCAGGCCCGGGACATCTGGATCCGCCTGCGCCACCCCTGGGCGCACCACCGTGACAAGGAAGGCGAGCAGGACAAGTAGGCCGAGCCGGACGCGCAGTCCGCGTACGGGGGCGGCCGCGGCGGTACGGTCCGCGCGCGGCCCCCGCACCCCACGGGCCCGGAACGGGTGGCGCCGGCGGTGCTGCCGGTCCGCTGCGGACCGGCGGCGCCACAGCCGCCACCCGTTCGCCGTTCTCAGGGCACCAGGTCCGCCCGGCCCACCGCCGCCAGCAGCTGGAAGACCGGCATGCCGGGGCCGCCCTCCCCCAGGCCGACCGCGATCCAGCGCCCTTCGGCACGCCAGGCGTGCACCCGCGGGACCTGGCCGCACAGCACGTCGAGCGGCGGCCGTACCGGCATCCCCATGGCCACCCGCTCCAGATGGTCCGCCAGGTCCACCACCTCGGGCTCGCCCCAGCGTAAGCAGAGAGCCGATATGAGTCCCTCCAGCTCGGCGCGGTACTCCTGCGCGGTCTCCTGGACGTCGGCCGGGTCGGCGTCCCAGAGCGGCTCGTCGCCGCGCAGCTGGGCGACGTGGAAGCCCGGGCCGCTCTCGACCATGGCGGAGCGGACCGGCTCGTCGGGGAAGTCCCGGCCGCGGAGGAGGTCGATGGCGGTGAGGTGCTGGGCGGTGGTCGTGTTCGTCATGCCGTCAGTAAACCGCCAGGGTCTGACAATTGGTCTCGCGTCAGGCTCCCCGCGCCGTGACCGGCCCTGACGCCCGCGGCAAGGGCACCGGGCCACGGCCGCCGCACGGCCCGGAAGACACCGCACCACGGCCGCCGCACGGCCCGGGACACACCGCACCGCACTCCGCCGGACCGCCCCCACCCGCCGCCCGGGACTCGCCGCACACCGGCTGACCGGCTACGATCCGCCACACACGCAATGCGAGGGAGACGGACGTTGGGGCGGCTAACCGGCGGGGATCCCTCCCTGCTGCGACGGATCAACTCCGCGGTGGTGCTGCACGCGCTGCGCGCCGCCGACTCCCCGACGCTCACCCACCTCGTGGAAGTGACCGGCCTGTCCCGGCCCACCGTCGAGGGCGTGGTCGAGGGCCTGATGGAGACCGGTCTGGTGACCGAGGCGCCCGCCGACGAGGGCACCGCCCGCCGCCAGGGCCGCCCGGCCCGCCGCTTCCGCTTCCGTACCGAGGCCGGGCACCTGCTCGGCATCGAGATCGGCCCGCACCGGGTGGCCGCCCTGCTGTCGGACCTCGGCGGGCGGGTGCTCGGCTCCGCGCAGCGCGCGGTCGAGGAGTCGGCGCCCGCGGACGAACGGCTGGAGAAGGTGCGGGCCGCGGTGGCCGAGCTGCTGCGGCGGGCGGGCGTGGCCCGCAGTTCGCTGCGGGCGGTCGGCGTGGGCAGCCCCGGGATCGTGGAGGCGGACGGCACGGTACGGCTGGGTACGGCGCTCCCCGGCTGGACCGGACTGCCGCTCGGCGACCGGCTGCGCCGCTCCTTCCGGTGTCCCGTCCTGGTCGAGAACGACGCGAACGCCGCCGCCGTGGCCGAGCACTGGAAGGGGGCCGCCGCCGGCTCGGACGACGTGGTCTTCGTCCTCGCGGGACTGAGCCCGGGGGCCGGCGCACTGATCGGCGGCCGGCTGCACCGCGGTTTCGGCGGTGCCGCCGGGGAGATCGGCGCGCTGCACCTGCTGGGGCGCGAGGCCACACCGGAGAAGCTGCTGTCCACGACCGGGCAGCCGCTGCACCCGCTGGACGAGGCGCAGGTGGCGCGGGTGTTCGCCCTCGCGCGCGACGGTGACGCGCGGGCCCGGGACGCGATGGACCGTTTCCTCCAGCGGCTGGTGCACGACGTCGCGGCGCTGGTGCTGGCCCTCGATCCGGAGCTGGTGATCGTCGGCGGCTGGGCCGCAGGCCTGAACGACGTACTGGCCCCGCTCCGCGCCGAACTGGCCCGTTACTGCCTGCGGCCGCCCCAGGTGGCCCTGTCCGTGCTCGGCGAAGCGGCGGTGGCCACCGGTGCCCTGCGGCTCGCACTGGACCACGTGGAGGGCGAACTGTTCGCGGTGGACACGACGGTCACGGCCCGGGGCTGACGGACGGAATGGTCACTGACGGACCGGACGGTCACGGCCCGGGGCTGACGGACGGAATGATCGCGGCCCAGGGCTGACGGACCGGACGGTCGCGGCTCAGAGCCGAGAGCCTGCGTCATGCCCCCGGCCGGGCGGTCGCGGCCCGGACCGACGTGCCGGTGGGGCTGGGCGTACGAGTGGGTGGGGCCGGCCCCACTACCGGGCCGATACGGGAGAGGCCAGGCTCCGCGCGGTGCACAGTGGGGTGACCGGGCCGTACCGGCGCACCGCGGGAGCAGCGGACGCCGTGGCCGCCGGCGCGTGCCGCGGCCCGGGTGACGGAGTCGAAGAAAGGTTGGTGCGACCGATGGTGTCGTGGGTGACCCGGGCCTTCGTGGGGTTCGCGAAGGCATGTGCCGTGGTGGTCGTCGTCCTGCTGGTCCCGGTGGTGTGGGCCGCGGCCGTGGCACTGGGCGTCTGGTGGGGGCCGGGGAACCCGTGGTCGTGGGTGGCGCCTGCCGTGCTGGTGGGCGTGGGCACGCTCGCCCTGTCCCGCCCGGTCTGCCGTGCGATCCGCTTCCTCGTCGCCCGGTGGACGGGCACCGACGTCCCCGCCGGGTACCGGCGGGCGGAACCGGTGGTGCGGATGTCCACCGGGTTCTGGTGGAACGGCTTCTCCTACGAGCGCACGCGGCGCGACGCCCTCCTGGACCAGCGGTGGCGCATCCGGTGGAAGGACCCGGCGACCTGGCGGGACCTGCGCTTCACGCTGATCGCGCCGTTCACCGCCGGCGTGGTCTCGGCCGTCCCGCCGGCCGCGGTCGCGGTGGCGGCCCTCGGGATCGGTCGGCCGGACCTCCCCGCGCGCCTGGTCGGCGCGCTCGCCGCGGTCGTGGCCGTCGCCTCCGCTCCGTACGCCTGGCGGGTCATCGGGCCGGTGGCCGTACGGTTCCTGGGGCCTTCGCGCACGATGGTTCTGACGGACCGGGTCGACGAGCTGACCGCCCAGCGCGCGGACACGACGGTCGCGCAGGCCGCCGAGATCCGCCGGATCGAGCGGGATCTGCACGACGGGGCCCAGGCGCGCCTGGTCGGGCTGGGGTTGTCCTTGGCGACCGCGGAGAAGCTGATGGCCACCGATCCCGCGCAGGCCAGAGCGCTGATGCGGGAAGCGCGCGTCGGCGCCGCCGCGTCGCTGACCGAGCTCCGTGAACTGGTCAGAGGCATCAATCCGCCGGTGCTGAACGAGCGAGGGCTCGTCGACGCCGTACGGGCCTTCGCCCTCGACAGCCCGCTCGAAGCGACCGTCAGCGCCGGTCCTGAGCCGCGCCTGGACCCGCCGATCGAGTCCGCCCTGTACTTCGGGATCGCCGAACTGCTGACCAACGCGGCCAAGCACGCCCGTGCGGACCGGGCGCGGATCTCCATCACCCGGGACGACACCGGCACCGGCGCCTTCCTCGTCGTCGACGTCGAGGACGACGGCCGGGGCGGCGCCGTCGAGCAGGACGGCGGCGGGCTCGCGGGGCTGCGCCGTCGCCTCACGGTCTTCGACGGCACCTTGGAGATCACCAGCCCGGCGGGCGGCCCGACCCGGGTGAGGATGATGGTGCCATGCGAATCGTTGTAGCCGAAGACCTCTACCTCCTGCGTGACGGGATGGTGCGCCTCATCGAAGCGTGCGGGCACCAGGTGGTGGCGACCGCGGCCACCGGGCCCGAAACGCTCGAAGCGCTGCTGACGTGGCGGCCGGACGTCGCCGTCGTCGACGTCCGGATGCCGCCGGCCCAGTCGGACGAGGGCCTGCGCGCGGCCCTCGCCGCCCGTCGCGAAGTGCCGGGCCTGCCGGTCCTGGTCCTCTCCCAGCACGTCGAACAGCTGTACGCCCGGGAGCTGCTGGACGACGGTGCCGGCGGCATCGGTTACTTCCTCAAGGAGAGCGTGTTCGACGCCGATCAGTTCATGGACGCCCTGGAACGGGTCGCGGCCGGCGGGACCGCCATGGACCCGGCCGTCATCGCCAAACTCCTGGCCAGCGGCTCCTCGAACCGACGCCTCGCGGGACTCACCGAACGCGAGCACTCCGTACTCGGCCTGATGGCCGAGGGCCTGTCCAACCAGGCCATCGGCCAGCGGCTCTTCCTCAGCGAGAGCGCCATCAGCAAGTACACCACCTCCATGTTCGGCAAACTCGGCATCACCGACGACGACAGCAGCAACCGCCGCGTCCTCGCCGTCCTCACGTACCTGAACAGGCCGTGACGGTGCTTCCCGGCCCGGTTCCGTTTCCCGGTCCCGGTCCCCGGCGTGACGCGCGGGCGTTGTCAGACCCCCCGGCTAATGTGCTGAGCAGGTGCCCGGTGCCGGCTGAGCAGGCGTCACCGAGCCGGTCGGCAGCGGGGTCGAGACGGGGAGAGCGCGTTGAGCGAGGAACGGGAAACCACCACGTATCCGTCGTCCGCCGGATACGCGCGGGTCAACGGTCTGGAGCTGTACTACGAGGTGCACGGCACCGGCCCGCCGCTGGTCCTGCTGCACGGCGGGCTGCTCACCATCGACCTGACGTTCGGCGGCATACTGCCCGCACTCGCCACGACGCGGCAGGTCGTCGCCGTCGAGCTGCAGGGCCACGGGCACACCGGCGACATCGACCGGGATCCGACGCTCACACATCTGGCCGACGACGTGGTGGGGCTGCTGGACCACCTCGGGATCGGCCGGGCGGACTTCTTCGGGTTCAGCCTCGGCGGCCTGACCGCTCTCCAGCTGGCGCTGACCCGGCCCGAGCGGGTGGGCCGGCTGGTGCTCGCCTCCACCCACTACCGCCCCGACGGGTACCACCCGGAGATCCTCGACCCGCGCGCGCTGCCGGGCTCGCCGCGGATGCCCACCGAGAGCGACTTCCAGGAGATGTACGAGGCGTACGCGAAGGTCGCTCCCGATCCCGGCCGCTTCGAGGCGTTCGCCGAGAAGCTGCAACCGACGGTGCACGCGTTCGAGGGCTGGCCCGCCCGGAGCCTGGCGGGTATGGCTGCGCCGGTCCTCCTGCTGGTCGGTGACACCGACTTCGTCCGGCTGGAGCACGCCGTCGAGATGCACGAGCTGATTCCCGGCTCCCAGCTCGGTGTCCTCCCGGGGACCACCCACAGCGACCTGCCGCGGCGTGCCGATCTGGTCGTGCCGATGGTGCGGGCGTTCCTGACGTCCCCGGTCGACGCTTCGGAGGGCGATGAGCCGGTGAGTGACGGGTCTGTGGGCGGCAGACCGGTGGGTGACGGGGCGGTGGGTGACGGGGCGGTGGGCGACAGGCCAGTGGGCGACGCACCGGCGGACGGCATATCCGCTGCCGGGTGAAGGGAAGGGGCGGGGCGGGGTGGGGCGAGGCCCGGGGTCACGGACGGGCCCGGAAGCCCGGTCCGTCAGTCGCGCCCGGTGTCGATGACGCAGAAGCGGTTGCCCTCGGGGTCGGCGAGGACGACGAAGTCGGCGTCGTCCGGGTAGTGGTCCCAGTCGACCCGCCGGGCGCCCAGGGACACCAGGCGCTCGACCTCGGCGGCCTGGTCGGCGGCGTCACCGGCGTACAGGTCCAGGTGGACCCGCGGACGCTCCGGTACGGGCGTCTCACTCAGGCCGATCGACACCTGGACCCCGGGCCCGGCCGCGGGCTTGAGGACCACCCAGTCGTCTTCCGTCTCACCGCGTGGCACATACCCCAGGGCCTCCGCCCAGAAGGCAGCCGCACGCCGCACGTCCGAAGCACCCAGTACGACCGATCCGACTCTCAGCATGGACCGATGGTCGCGCAGCGACTCCCAGGAAAGGCGGTACCTCCAGGAAAGGCGGTGCCCCTAGGAAAGGCGGTGTCTCCAGGAAAGGCGGTACCTCCAGGAAAGGCGGTGCCCCTAGGAAAGGCGGTGTCTCCAGGAAAGGCGGTGCCCGCAGGAAAGGCGGTGCCTAACTCGCGAGGACGGCGACACCCGTGTCGGGCGTGCTGTCGCTCTCGTTGTCGCCGAAGGTGAGGCGGCAGGTGTCGGCGCGGTAGGTGGACAGGGCCACGGCCGCGGTCCGGCCGCCCGCGAAGTAGCGGGTGGTGACGACGAGGACGGGGGCGCCGGGCAGCCGGTCCAGCTCCTTGGCGTCGTCGGCGCGGGCCGAGCCGAGTTCCACGGCGCGGTCCTGGCCTTCCAGTTCGAGCTGCTGGAGGGCGCGCAGGACCGTACGGGCGCGGGCCGGCGCGTCCACGGCGGTGTGCGGCGCGGCGTCCGGGACGGAACGGGCGGGTACGTACAGCTGCTCGGCGGCGACCGGCTGACCGTGCGTGACCCGGCTGCGGTGCACGACGTACACCTGCTCGCCGGGTGACAGTTCCAGCAGGCGCGCCACGGCGGCGGGGACACTCTGCGTCTCGGCGGCGTCGACGGGCTGCCAGTCGTCGCCGGGCGCGCCGGGCCAGGTGTGGCGCGCGGGGTCGACGGCCACGCCCACGCGGGGCGGTGCGACGGTCGTACCGACACCGCGGCGGCGCTGCAGGCGGCCTTCCAGTTCCAACTGCTCCAGTGCCTGGCGCAGCGTGGCGCGCGCGACGCCGAACCGCGCCGCCAGCTCACGCTCGTTGGGCAGGATCTCGCCGACCGAGAACTCCGAGTCCAGAGCCTCGCTGAGCACGGTCTTGAGGTGCCAGTACTTCGGCTCCGGCGCCGTTTCGAGCTGCGTGGTCCCCACCCTGTCCTCCGCCATGGCCGTCTTCCCGGCGGAGGTGGTCCCCGCCGGAGTGCGGACCCGCCCCGGGCCCGCACACGCACTCGGATATGAGCGCTTCTTTATTAAAGGTTGTTGCAGTATCCCTGTGACGATATGGCTGCCCCCACCCTTGGTCAAGACCAATGGGCCGATCCGTTCCCCGGCCGGTGACCGGCGGTCCCGATCGGTTAGCCTCGCGATCATGCTTGCGTTGCTGCACACCTCCCCCGTGCACGTTCCGGTCTTCGACGCGCTGCGCGACGAGGACTCCCCCGGCACGCCCGTGCGGCATCTGGTCCACCCGGACCTGCTGGACCGGGCCCGGAAGGAAGGGCCGCGGGCGGTCGGGACGGCGGTACGGGACGTGCTCGCCGCGGCCGTGGCGGAAGGGGCGTCGGCGGTCCTCTGCACCTGCTCGACCATCGGCGCGGTCGCCGAGGAGGCGGGGGCGGCCGCCGGTGTGCCCGTACTGCGCGTGGACCGGCCGATGGCCGCCGCGGCCGTCGAGGCCGGACCGCGCGTCACCGTGCTCGCCACGGTGGAGAGCACCCTGCGGCCCACCGCTGACCTGATCGCCGAGGAGGCCGCCCGCGCGGGCCGGGAGGTCACCGTGGTGACCCGGGTCGTGCCGGGCGCCTGGGACCTCTTCACGGCGGGTGACCAGGAGGGCTGCACCGCCGCCGTCGCCACGGCGGTCCGTGAGGCGCAGCGGGAGACGTTCCCGGACGGTGGCGGCACAGGGCGCGCCGACGCGATCGTCCTCGCGCAGGCGTCGATGGCCGCGGCGGCGGAGCGGGTGGCCGCCGCGACGGACGGTTCCGGGACCACGCACGGTTCCGGGAGCACGCACGGTTCCGGGAGCACGCACGGTTCCGGGACCAGGCACGGTTCCGGGGCCGCTGGTTCCGGGGCCGCGTACGGAGTCGTGCTGTCGAGCCCGCGGCTCGGACTGCGGGCTGCCGTACGGGCCGTGCGTGAGCTGCGCCGGGTCAGCCCTGCGCCGCAAGTGACGCCAGCTTCTCCGGGTTGCGGATGACGTAGACGGTCTGGATCCGGCCGTCCACCACGTCGACCTGGAAGACCGCGTCCGGCTTGCCCGCGGAGAGCACCAGCAGCGCGATTCCACCGTTGAGCTCCCGGAAGACGAACTCGGCCGCCGGGACGCCGGCCCGGGCCGCGCCGAGCAGGAAGCGGCCGACCTTGTCGGCGGTCTCGATGACCCGCAGGGGCGCCTTGGCCTTGCCGCCGCTGTCGCCGACCAGCCGTACGTCGTCGGCCAGCAGGTTCAGCAGCCCCTCCAGGTCCTCGCCCGCGGCGGCCGCGAGGAAACGCTCGGTCAGGTCGCGCTGCCGGGCGGGGTCGACCTCGAAGCGCGGGCGGCGTTCCTCGACGTGGCGCCGGGCGCGGCCCGCGAGTTGGCGTACGGCGGCCTCGCCGCGCTCCAGGACGGTGGCGATCTCCGCGTACGGGTAGCCGAACGCCTCGCGCAGGACGAACACCGCGCGTTCCAGCGGCGACAGCGACTCCAGTACCACCAGGACGGCGAGGGTGACGGTCTCGGCGAGCACCGCGCGTTCGGCGGTGTCGGCGGCCGTGTCGCCGAAGTCGGTGGCCAGCGGCTCGGGCAGCCAGGGGCCCACGTACGCCTCGCGGCGCGCCTGGACCTGCCGCAGCCGGTCGATCGCCAGCCGGGTCGTCACGCGCACCAGATAGGCACGCGGCTCGCGTACCTGCTCCCGGTCGGCGGACGCCCAGCGCAGCCATGCCTCCTGCACCACGTCCTCGGCGTCGGCGACCCGGCCGAGCATCCGGTAGGCCACTCCCAGCAGCACGGGGCGGTGCTCCTGGAAGACTTCGGTCGCGGAATCGGTTCGCACGCGTTCATCCCAGCGGGCGGGCCGGTCGTTGTCCAGCAGGAACGTTCGGGAGGTGGCAGTTTCGGTCGGGGGTCGGGTGGCGGACGGGTCGGAAACGTTCCGCCGGGCGGCCGGTTTCGTACCGGCCCCGGAGACGGACCGCGCCGTACTCTTCATCCCCGCGGCCGGTCCGGGCAACCGGCTCCGGCCGGCCGCCTGGAGTTCACCGTGCGTTCGGCGGCGGGGCACCGGGCGACGGTACGAACGGGAGCGTCACCAAGATCGGTCGCACCGGACCGGTCGTACACCGGGAGGTTTCACATGGCGCAGGGATCCGGCAGAACGGTCGACCGGCGGTCACTGCTGCACGGCGCGGCGCTCGGCGCCGCGGCGCTCGCCCTCCCCGCCACCGCGCACGCCGCGGGCGCGGCCGGTACCGGAACGGGCGCCGCAGCACGTACGGGAGCGGCGCCGGCCCAGCTGCGCGCCGGGCGGCCGAGCGCCCCGTGGGGCGTGCAGACCGGGGACGTGACGACCTCTTCCGGGCTGGTGTGGGTGCGCGCCGACCGGCCGGCCCGGATGATCGTGCAGACCGCGGCGACCGAGTCGTTCCGCAACGCGCGTACCTGGCACGGCCCGGTGCTCGGCCCCGGTACGGATTTCACCGGCACCACCGCGCTGCACGGCCTGCCGTCCGGCGAGCAGATCCACTACCGGGTGCTGCTCGCCGACCCGCACGACTACCGGCGTACGGGTGAGCCGGTCACCGGCACCTTCCGCACCGCCTCGGCCCGGCGCCGCGACGGCGTGCGCTTCACCTGGTCGGGCGACCTCGCCGGGCAGGGCTGGGGCATCAGCCCGGAGCACGGCGGTTACCGGATCTACGAGGAGATGCGCCGCCGCGACCCGGACTTCTTCCTGTGCAGCGGCGACAACATCTACGCCGACAGTCCGATCGAGGCCAGTGTGCGACTGCCCGACGGCCGGATCTGGCGCAATGTGACCACCGAGGAGAAGTCGAAGGTCGCCGAGACGCTGGCGGAGTACCGCGGCGCCTTCAGGTACAACTTGCTGGACGCGAACCTGCGCCGCTTCAACGCCCAGGTCCCCACGGTCATCCAGTGGGACGACCACGAGGTGCGCAACAACTGGTACCCGGGCCAGATCCTCGACGACGCCCGGTACACCGAGAAGGACGTCGACGTGCTCGCGGCCCGTTCGCTGCGCGCGTTCCGGGAGTACTTCCCCATCCGTACGCTCCGTCCGGACCGGGGCGGCCGGGTCTACCGCGTGATCGACCACGGGCCGCTGCTGGACGTGTTCGTGCTGGACATGCGGACGTACCGGAACGCCAACTCCCCGAACCGGCAGACCGACGAGCGGCAGGGCATCCTCGGGGCCGAGCAGCTGGCCTGGCTCAAGCGGTCGCTGTCGCGCTCCCGCGCCGTGTGGAAGGTGATCGCCTCCGACCTGCCGCTGGGGCTGGTGGTCGCGGACGGCAAGACGGACTTCGAGGCGGTGGCGCAGGGCGACCCGGGCGCGCCGCTGGGCCGGGAACTGCAGATCGCGGAGCTGCTGCGGCACATCAAGCACCACCGCGTCACCGGCACGGTCTGGCTGACGACCGATGTGCACTACACCTCGGCCCAGCACTACGACCCGTCGCGCGCCGCCTTCAAGGACTTCGCGCCGTTCTGGGAGTTCGTCTCGGGCCCGCTGAACGCGGGCGGCTTCCCGGCCGTGCCGCTGGACGGTACGTTCGGGCCCGCCCAGCCCTTCGTCAAGGCGCCGCAGCGGGCGAACGTCTCCCCCGCGGAGAGCCCGCAGTACTTCGGCGAGGTGGACATCGACGGGGACAGCGGCGAACTGACCGTACGGCTGCGTGAGGACAGCGGGCAGGTACTGTTCAGCCGGGTCCTGCAACCGGGACGAGTGGGGCAGCCGGGACGGTAGAGAACGGGAACCGCCGCCTTTTGCCTCGATTGTGTCCTTTACCCATCGGTCACAGAGCGTTCTCGATCAGGCAACACCCGTAGGCGACGCTGGGCTGCATGACTGACGTGACCTCTGCCAAGAGCTCCCGCCGCCACCACTGGCGGCGGGACCTGGTCGAACTGGCGGCCCTGTTCACCGCCGTGTCCGTGGCGGACGCCCTCGCCAACGCCGTCGCGCACGGCCCGTCGGGGCCGGTGCTGCTGTGCGGCTCGGCGGTCGCCCTGATCGCCACGGCCGCATTCCACACCTGGTGGTCACGCCGCCACGAACACGCGCCGCCGCCGACCGATACCGGCGCCGCAGCGCCCACCGCTCCGGCCGGACCCGAGGGCGGGCGGCAGGAGACGGCGCTGTGGCGGATGCGTACGACCGTACGGGACGAGCCGGGCAGCCTCGCCGCGCTGTGCACGGCCCTGGCCCGCCACCGGGTGGACATCCTGAGCCTTCAGACGCACCCGCTGTCGGACGGGACGGTCGACGAGTTCCTGTTGCGCGCCCCCGTCCCGCTGCCCGCCGCCGAACTGATCCGGACGGTCGCCGCGGCGGGCGGCGCCCACACCTGGCTGGAGCGCGCGGACGCCCACGACCTGGTGGACGCCCCGACCCGGATGCTGGGGCTGGCCACCCGTACGGCCCTGGACTCCGCCGAGCTGCCGCTGGCCCTACGCCAGTTGCTGGGCCGCTGCACCATCCATTCGGTGCCCGCGCGGGCCCTGAAGGGGCACCCGCCGGCCGAACCGGTGCCGGACGAGGGCATCCTCGAAGAGCACACCATGAAGTTCCGTGACCCGTCCGGGGGGACCGTCAGCATCGAGCGCCCGCAGCTGCCCTTCACGCCCACCGAGTTCGCTCGGGTACGGGCGCTGGTCGAGCTGGACGCCCGGCTCGGCCAGCGGGTGCCGCCGCGCCGCGACGTGCTGACCCTGCCCGAGGGCAACGCCATCACCGTCCGCCGCGCCGGCCCCTCCGACCTGGACGCGGCCCGCGAGATGCACGAGCGCTGCTCGGCCCGGACGCTGGCGATGCGCTACCACGGCCCGGTCGCCGACACCGAGCGGTACCTGGACCATCTGCTCAGCCCCCGTTTCGGCCGCACGCTCGCGGTGGAGACCGCGTCCGGGCGGCTGGTGGCCCTCGGCCACCTGCTGTGGGACGGCACGGAGACCGAGGTGGCGCTGCTGGTCGAGGACGCGTGGCAGCAGCGTGGCATCGGCTCGGAGCTGCTGCGGCGGCTGGTCGGCATGGCGGCCGAGGCGGGTTGCGCGAGTGTCTACGCGATCACGCAGGCGTCGAACACCGGCATGGTGGCGGCGATGCGCGGGCTGCGGCTGCCACTGGACTACCAGGTCGAGGAAGGCACGCTGGTGATCAGCGCCCGCCCGGAGGGGCTGCCTGCCCGGCGGGAGTCCGTACGGCCGGAGGCGGCCCGCGTGGTGCCGCGGACCGGGCCGCAGACGACCTGAGGAGGCGGCCGAACGCCCGGTGCGCACGCACGGAACACCGTGATCGGACACCCGGTGCGCAAGCACGGAAGCCGTGATCGAACGCTTGGTGCGCGCCCGCGGAAAGAAGGGGGGCCGGCCGGTACGCGAGCGCTCGTACCAGCCGACCCCGAGCGGTACGGCAACCGGTGCGGATCGGTGCCGTACCTCAGTGGCTCTCGGTCAGGTGGCGGTTGCCGTCGGGGACGTCGCCGGACGACGTGCCCTCACCGTCGTGCTGTCGCCGTCGTACTGCCGCCGTCGTGCTCAGACCTGCTCCCACAGCGACGGTGTGTTCGCGGGCTCCCACCCCGGCTGCGCCTGGTGGCTCTGGAGGCAGCGGTACGTGGTGCCGTCGTACGTGACCTGGGCGCCCGCCTCGTAGACGGTGCCGGCGGCCCAGGTGGTCTCACCCGGCTGGCCGGGTCCGGGGTTCTCGGAGCCGCTCGTGCCGGTCTTCAGCGTGAGGCCGTAGCCCTGGAGCAGCGGGTTGATGGGCTGGTAGTAGGTCGTGCCGCCGGAGCGGCAGTTGCCGGAGCCGCCGGAGGTGACGCCCTGTGCCTGGCTGCCGGAGATGAAGGAGCCGCCGGAGTCGCCCGGCTCGGCGCACACCGAGGTCCTGGTCACGCCGCTGACGGTGCCCTGCGGGTAGGTGACGCTGGTGTTGTGCTGCTGGACGGTGCCGCAGTGCCAGCCGGTGGTGGAGCCGGAGCGGCAGATCGAGGCGCCGACCGCCGCCTGGGTGGAGCCGGCGACCCGGACGTTCTGGCCGCCCTGTCCCTTGACGTACGGGGTCGCGGTCCAGTTGCTGTTGGTGGCGACCCAGGCGGTGTCCCGGCCGGGGAAGGTGGACGCCTGGAAGCTGCCCTGGGCCACCTGGTTGTAGCCGGTGGTGGAGGTGCCGGCGCGGCCGCAGTGGCCGGCGGTGGCGAAGCCCTGCTGGGAGCCGCGGGTGATCGCGAAGCCTACGGAGCAGCGTCCGCCGCCCATGTAGTACGCGTCACCGCCGCGGATGTCGTAGAGGGGGCGCGGGCGTTCGGTGGTCCGGCCGACGCTGATCAGGCCGCGGTCGGCGCCGCTGGCGGCGACGAACGAGCGGGCGGCGGCCGGGTCGGCGGCGCGCAACTGCACCGTGTTGGTGCGGACGTCGACGGCCCACGAGGACGCTTCGGGGGCGGCTCGGCGCGCCGACGCGCGGTCCAGCTTGTCCTTGGCGGCGTCGAGCTGGGCGAGGGTGTGCGGTACGTGGACGGCGCGCGCACCCGCCGCCCGTACGGCCGCCATGCGGGTGGCGTCGGTGGTGGCGACGGTCAGGGTGGCGGACTCGGTGCCGCTGACCCAGGCGCCGGCGAAGGAACCGCCCAGCGCGTGGCGCAGGCGCCCGGCGACCGCGCCGGCCTCCGCCTCGTTGGCCAGCCGGCGTTCGGCCTGCGCCCGGTCGAGGCCGAGGTCGCGCCGCATCGCCTGGAACACGGCGTCGGAGGTGGCGCCGACGGACAGGGTCTCGGCGGCCGACCGGTGGGAGGTCTGCGGGGCCGTCGAGTCCGCCGCTGCCGAGCCGGGCAGCGCGGTCAGGACGAGGGCACCGACGGCGGCGACGATGGCACACGCGCTGGTTCGGGCGTGTCTGTGGCGCATGGGGGAGCTCTCCTCGGTCTCGGGGGGGGGTGGAGGTGCCGAAAACGTAGGTGCCGTGTGCCGGCCGGCAGAAGATGTCAGCTCTCCTTCTGCCAGGTGTTATGGATGCCGGGTGGCGATCCGGGGTATGCGGTGCGCTTCGGTGGCCGCGGCCCGGGGGCGGGCGCGAGGCCGGGGACGGATGCGGAACCGGGGGCGGGCGCGGAACCGGGGACGGAGCGGCTCGCGGTACGCGGCGGCCCCGGATCGGCCGCGTCGCGGTGGTCGGCGAGCCACTGCGTGTAGCTGTCGCTGCGGGCGGCGGCGTCGGCGTGCGCGGCGCGGGCCTGGGTGACGACCTCGGAGGCGGCGTCCGCCGCGGGGGTGCCCGGCAGCCAGCCCACCAGGTGGCGCCAGGACAGCGGCGTGCCGGCCAGCGGTCTGGTCACCACCCCCGGGGTGGGCGGCAGTGTGGCACGGCACAGTCCGGCCGCGCGGCCGACCTGGACGAGGTGGATGCAGGACGCGGTGTCGGTCTCGTACACGCGGGTGGGGGTGAAGCCGGCGCGGGCGCAGGCCAGGGTGAAGCAGTCCGCGAAGCAGCCGTCGCCCGGTACGTCCGCCCAGGCCTCGGTCGCCAGTTCCGCCAGGCCGATCTCGCGCCGCCCGGCCAGCGGGTGGCGCTCGGCGAGCATGACGAAGACCGGGTCCACCGCCACCTCCCGCCAGCTGAGCCGTTCGGACTCGGGGGCCGGGCTCTCCCCGCAGGCCCCGATCAGCGCGAAGTCCAGCCGTCCGGTGGCGACGGAGGCGGCGATCTCGCGTTCGGACCAGGTGGTGAACGTGGTCACCGGCACACCGGGGCGGACGGTCGCCAGCCGGTCCACCAGCCCGCCGAGCAGCGGCCCGTGGGTGCCGCCGAGGCGCAGGCCCGGTACGGCGCCACAGGTGCTGGTGAACCGTACGGCCTCCTGCTGGAGCTCGCTGATCGCGGGCAGTACGACGCGGGCGCGTTCGAGCACGAACTCGCCCAGGGCGGTGGGCCGTACGCCGTAGCGCCCGCGCTCGAAGAGCCGGCCGCCCAGGGTGCGCTCGATGCGTTTGAGCTGGGCGCTCAGGGCGGGCTGGGCGAGGCCGAGCCGGGCGGCGGCCTTGGTCAGGCTGCCCGCGTCGGCAATAGTCCGGATCGTCTTCAAATGCCGCAATTCCAGGTCCATTCTGCGAGCTTGGTGCTCCGCTCCGGGCGGGAGCAATAGTCCGGTCCGGACCAATGACGGCCACGTCACCCGGTACGGCGGCCCCCGGTGCCGCCCCGCGCCCTCCCCCGCGCCGCCCCGCTCCCCGTTCGCCCTGCGCGGACGCGGCGCCCCCGGCCGCAACGCACGGCGCGCTGATGATGACGTACCAGGGGCTTCCGTACGAGGATGGGCGCATGTCCCACACCACTGCTTCCGACACCGCTCCGCTCCCCCGCCAGGTCGCCGACGCCCATGTCGACGCCCTGATCGAGCTGGACCCCATCACCGGCACCTTCCTGGGCGTCCCGGAGAGTTCGAGCCGGCTGCCCGACTTCTCGCCCACCGGCCAGGAAGCGGTGGCCCAGTTGGCCCGTACGACGCTGGACCGGCTCGCCGAGGCCGAGCGGCGGCCGGGCGGGGACAGCGAGAGCGAACGGCGCTGCGCCCGGCTGCTGCGCGAGCGGCTGACCGCCGAGCTGGCCGTGCACGAGGCGGGCGAGGGGCTGCGCGCGGTGAGCAATCTGCACTCACCGCTGCACTCGGTGCGCGAGGTGCTGACGATCACGCCGGTCGAGACGGACGACGACTGGTCGGCGCTCGCCCAGCGGCTGCGGGCGGTGCCCGCGGCGCTGGAGGGCTACCGCGCCTCGCTGGAGGCGGGCCTGAAGCAGACCCTGCCCGCCGGGCCGCGGCAAGTCGCGACCGTCATCGGGCAGTTGGACACCTGGATCGGTACGGACCGCAGCTGGTTCGCCGACCTGACCGAGCCGGGCCCCGAGGCGCTGCGCGCCGAGCTGGACGCGGCGGCGTCGGTGGCGACCGGCGCGCTGGTGGAACTGCGCGACTGGTTCCGCGACCGGTACGCGCCGGCGGTCGAGGGCGCGCCGGACGTGGTGGGCCGCGAGCGCTACGCCCTGCTCGCCCGCTACTTCAACGGCACCGACCTGGACCTGGAGGAGGCGTACACCTACGGCTGGTCGGAGTTCCACCGGCTGCACGCCGAGATGGTCAAGGAGGCCGAGAAGGTCCTGCCCGGTGCGAAGACCCCGTGGGAGGCGCTGTCCTGGCTGGACGGCAACGGCGAGGTCGTGGTGGGCGTCGAGGAGACCCGCCAGTGGCTCCAGGCACTGATGGACCAGGCCATCGAGGCGCTGGACGGCACCCACTTCGACCTGGCGGAGCGGGTCAAGCACGTGGAGTCGCGGATCGCGCCGCCCGGTGGCGCCGCCGCGCCGTACTACACGAGCCCCTCGCTGGACTTCTCCCGCCCGGGCCGTACGTGGCTGCCGACGATGGGCCAGACCCGCTTCCCGACGTACGACCTGGTCTCGACCTGGTACCACGAGGGCGTACCGGGCCACCACCTCCAGCTGGCGCAGTGGGCGCACGTCGCCGAGGACCTCTCGCGCTACCAGACGACGGTGGGCATGGTCAGCGCGAACGCCGAGGGCTGGGCGCTGTACGCGGAGCGCCTGATGGACGAGCTGGGCTTTCTGACCAGCGCGGAACGCCGGCTCGGCTACCTGGACGCGCAGATGATGCGGGCGGTCCGCGTCATCATCGACATCGGCATGCACCTGGAACTGACCATTCCGGCGGACTCGCCGTTCCACCCGGGCGAGCGCTGGACGCCGGAGCTGGCGCAGGAGTTCTTCGGCCGCCACTCCAGCCGTCCCGCGGACTTCGTCGAGAGCGAGATCGTCCGTTATCAGGGGATGCCGGGCCAGGCCATCGGCTACAAGCTGGGCGAGCGTACGTGGCTCAGCGGCCGCGAGGCGGCCCGGCAGCGGCACGGCGCGGACTTCGACCTCAAGGCGTGGCACATGGCGGCGCTGTCGCAGGGTTCGCTGGGCCTGGACGACCTGCTGGCCGAGCTGTCGCGGATCTGAGCCGGGGGCGGCGGGCCCGTCGCCGCGGGGGCCGGGGACGGACGCGGTCCCCGCTCCTCCGGGCTGTCCCGCGCCCCGCCGCCCCGGCCTATTTCTCGGCAGTATGAATCTCGTACCGCCAAAAGGCCCGGTGCCGCCAGAATTCCACGGCCGACATGGTGTTCACGGAATGCCGGCGCACACCCACCGTCCGGCACGCCGCATAAGGCAGCGCCCCGATGACGGCGAAGCAGCGCAGCATCGGCCACATATCGCGTGAGATGTCCTCGACGCCGCGTACCGTGAATCCGGTGTCGGCGGTCAGGCGTTCCAGCGTGCCGTAGGTGAAACGCTGGAACGAGGGCATCGCGGCCCAGTCGTTCAGCTGCCGGAACACGTCGGCGGCGGGGGCCGGCATCCGGGCGGCGGCCTCCCGGGCGTACTCGAACATGACGAGCCGGCCGCCGGGCTTGAGGACGCGGTGGAACTGCCGCAGCACCTCCTCGGCCTCCGCCGCGTGCACCAGCGTCTCCATGGTGTAGACGGCGTCGAAGCTCTCGTCGGGGAAGTCGAGGGCCGCGTAGTCGCTGTGCGAGAAGGTGAGCAGGTGGTCGAGGCCCCGGCGGCGGGCGCGCCGCCGGGCCTGCGCGACGTGGGTGTCGAGTACGTCCACCCCGTGCACCCGCAGGCCGAAGCGGCCCGCCAGCCGGCTCGCCACGTCCCCCACACCGCACCCGGCGTCGAGCACCCGCGCGCCCGGCGGCTGCGCGAGCGCCCGGCCCATGCGGTCTTCCATCCGGCGCAGCGCTTTCGACCAGGCCCACGGGGAATCCGTCTCGCGATAGAAGCCGAAATGTTTGGTGCCGTTCAGGAAGAGGCGGTACCCCAGCTGAGATCCCGGCTGACGGTAATATCGGATGACCTCGCGTACGTTGCTCACATTCAGCACCATGCCAGCCCGGACGGGACCGGCACATCGCTTCCGCGCCGGAACCCCCCTTCCGGGCTCACGACTTCACCCGCTGTGCGTTCCGCTGCGTGGGTGGCACCCCCGCGCGGCGCGTGGCGGGATGCCCGGCGTCGGCGGATGCCGGAAGCCGGAAGGTGCCGGATGCCAGGAAGTGGTGATCAGCGGCAAAACCCTTGATCCACCGGGGATTCCACTGCTAGACACCTCCCATGACCGGCTATTCCCCTGACGCCACCGACTGGCGCATCCTCGACGTCCTGCAGCGCAACGGCCGCGCGGGCTACGCCGAACTGGCCCGCGCCGTGAACATGTCCGCCAGCGCGGTGACCGAGCGGGTACGGCGCCTGGAGGAGGCCGGGGTGATATCCGGGTACGCCGCGGTGGTCGACCCGGCGGGCATCGGGCTGTCGGTGCTGGCCTTCGTCCGGCTGCGCTGTCCGAACGGCAACGACAAGCCGTTCCACGACCTGCTGGAGACCACGCCCGAGATCCTGGAGGCCCACCACGTCACGGGCGACGACTGTTTCGTCCTGAAGGTCGCCGCCCGGTCGATGAAGCACCTGGAGGAGGTGTCGGGCCGGATGGGCGCACTGGGCGCGGTGACGACCAGCGTCGTGTACTCGTCCCCGCTGCCCCGGCGTCCGATCAGCCCCTGAGCCGCCGGCTCACTCCGGCACCCGGTGCCGTACGGACGACCCCGCGCGGTCCTTCACGACCTCCAGCTGCGCCGGTATGCGCTGCCGGAGGTCCGCGACGTGGCTGACGATGCCGACGCTGCGGTCCCGTTCGCGCAGGGAGTCCAGGACGTCCAGCACCTCGTCCAGGGTCTGTTCGTCCAGGCTGCCGAAGCCCTCGTCGATGAAGAGGGTGTCCAGGCGGGTGCCGCCCGCCTCGTCGGTGACCACGTCGGCGAGTCCGAGGGCCAGGGCCAGTGAGGCGAAGAACGTCTCGCCGCCGGAGAGGCTGGCGGTGTCCCGTTCGTGGCCGGTCCAGGCGTCGATGACGTGCAGGCCCAGGCCGGAACGGCGCGCGCCACCGGCCCGTTCGTCGGAGTGCACGAGTGTGTAGCGGCCGGAGGACATGCGGTGCAGGCGCGCGCCGGCGGCCGCGGCGACCTGTTCGAGCCGGGCGGCGAGCACGTAGGACTCCAGGCGCATCCGGCGTTCGTTCTCCGCCGACGTGCCGGCGGCGAGGGAGGCGAGGCGGGCGATGCGCTCATACTCGGTACGCAGCGGGGCCAGCCGGCGGGCGTCGGAGTGGGCGTGGGCGCCGAGCCGGTCCAGTTCGGCGCAGCGTTCCTCGGCGGCGGCGTAGGCCGCGCCGGCGGTGCGCAGTCTGCGGCCCGCGTGTTCGAGTTCGGCCTGCGCCCGGTCCGGGTCCGCGGGCGGGAGGCCCGCCGCGGCGACCGCCTCGGGGTCGGCCAGCTCGGCTTCCACGGCGGCCGTTTCGGCCTGGTGGCGGTCGAGGCGCTGTTGCAGGGCCCGCCAGTCGGCGTCGCTCAGCAGGGCGTCCGACGCGTCCTGCGGGGTGTCGAATCCGGCGCGGTAAGCGGCGTCGGACAGCTGGGCGTCGGCCTCCTTCAGCCGCTCGGCGCACGCGTCGGCCGTACGGGCCGCGGTGGCGGCCTCGGCCAGCAGCTCGACCTGCCGCTCCAGGCGCCGGGCACGCTCGGTGACGCTCGCGAAGCCGTCGCGTGCCTGTGCCAACCCGCTCTCCAGCGAGGCGAGTTCCCGGTCGAGGGCTTCGCGGTGGGAGGTGCGTGCGGCCGCGCGGCGCTCGGCTTCCTGCTGCTCGGCGCGGCGGCGTTCGTACTCCCGCTCGGCGCGGGCGGACGCCTCCCGGGCCGCGTGGAGGCCGGCGCCCGTGGCCCGCTCGCGCTCGTACGCCGTGCGCAACTCCTCTTCCGTGCGCGCGAGTTCGGCGACGGCGGCGTCTCCGGCGGTCGCGGACGCGGCGGCCAGTTCCTCCTTCAGGGACTGCCGGTCGCGCTCGGCGTCCTGCCGTACGGACTCGGCCTGCCGGTAGGCATCCAGCGCCGCTTCCTCGGCCGTACGGTCCACGTGCCCGGCTTCGGTACGGGCCGGAGCGGGGTGCTCGGTGGCGCCGCACACCGCGCACGCGGCACCGTCTTCCAGCCCGGCGGCGAGCTCGGCCGCGATGCCGCGCAGGCGGCGGTCCTTGAGGTCGAGCCAGTGCTCGTGGGCCGCCGCCGCGCGCTCCCGGGCGCGCAGCGCGTCCTCGTCCGCGGCCCGCAGGGCGTCCGCCAGCCGGTCGCGGCGCCGTGCGGCTGCCAGCCGTTGGCGGGCCGGGTCGAGCTGCGCGTGGAGCTGCTCGGCGCGGGCCGCGGCTTCCTGGGCGGTCTCGATGCGCCGCTGGTGTTCCTGGTGGGCCGGCCCCCAGTCCGCGAGCCAGGCGGCGGCGTCCACCAGCGTCTGCTCGTCGGCGCGCGCCTCCCGCTCGATCCCGGCGCGCTCCTCGGCGATCTCGGCGGCGCGGCTCTCGGCCCGGCGGGCCGCCGCCAGCGACCCGAGGTCCTGGCGCAGCTCTCGTTCCAGCGTGGCGAGCCGTTCGGTGTCCGCGCCGGCGAGGTCGGGCGGCAGCTGGGCACGCCCGCGCCGCTCGGCGGCCTGCGCCGTCCCGTGCTCGCGCCAGGCCGCGTCCCGCAGCGCCAGCGCCGGGGCGACCTCGGAGGCCGCGCGGGCCCGCGCCAGCCGGTCCCGGGCCCGGTCCCGCTCGCCGGACTGCGCCGCCAGCTCCGCCGCGCGCCGCTGCGCCTCGGCGTACCGCCGCTGGAGGCGGTCGCGCTCGCGCTGCTCGTCCGCCCGCGCGCGGGCCGCGGCCTCCGCCGCCTCCGCGGAGCGTACGGCGAGCCGGGCGATGTCGTACCGCTCGCGCGCACTGGACCGCGCCACCGCGGCCCGTACCAGTACGGCCTCGGCGAAGCCCGGGTCGCCGGGGCTCGGCGCCTCGGCCGGCTGCACGGCGGCGGCCGCACCGGTCTCCCGCCCGTACTGCCCTGGTACGCGGACGGTGGCGGTCGCCGTGCCCTGGGGCGCCGCGCCGGCGGTCCGCGTCGCCCGGCCCGTACCGCCACGGCGGCCGGCCGCCGGCGCCACCGCTTCGGGTGCCCGCCCCGGCGCGGGGACCGCGGGGTCGGCGAGGTCGGCCGGCTCCCTCGCCGCCTGGTCCATCCGGTGGGCGAGCGCCAGCAGCCGGTCGTCGCCGGCGGACACCTGGTCGGCGGCGGCCTTGCGGCGGGCGGCGAGCTGGTCTTCGAGGGCGGCGAACCGGCGGGTGTCGAAGAGCCGCCCCAGCAGCCGGGCGCGGGCCTCGGCGTCGGCGCGCAGGAAGCGGGCGAAATCGCCTTGCGGCAACAGCACGACCTGGCAGAACTGCTCCTTGCTCATGCCGAGCAGCTGGCCGATCTCCTCGCCGATCTCCTGGTGCGACCGGCTCAGCGCCTTCCAGCGCCCGCCGCCGTCCGGCCCGCCGTCGCCGGTCACGTACTCGCGCAGCCGGCTCTGTGCCTTCTCGCGGGTCGTGCCGGTCCCGCGCTTCTTCGGGCGGGGCTGTTCCGGCAGCCGCGTGATCTCCAGCCGCCGCCCGCCGACGGTCAGTTCGAGGACGACCTCGGTGGGCGTGAGCGGGTCGGCGAGGTCGCTGCGCAGCGCCTGGCCGCTCTGCCGCGTGCCCGGCACGGTCCCGTACAGGGCGAAGCAGACGGCGTCCAGGATGGAGGTCTTGCCGGCGCCGGTCGGCCCGTGGAGCAGGAAGAGACCGGCTTGCGCGAGCCGGTCGAAGTCGATGGTCTGGGTGCGTCCGAACGGGCCGAAGGCCGTCACGGACAGCCGGTGCAGCCTCACCGCGCCACCTCCCGCAGTACGTCGTCGGTGCGTACCTCGTCGAGGGCGGCGCGCAGCACGGCCCGCTCCTCGTCGTCCACGCCGCGCCCGGGGCGCACGTGGGCGACGAAGTCCTCGGCGATCTCCTGGTCGCTGCGGCCGCGCAGCCGCTGCGCGTACGAGGCGAGGGTGCGGGCGGTGCTCTCCTCCGGGTCGAAGGCGAGGCTGAGGATGTGCGGGAAGCGGGCGGCGAGCCGGGCCATCGGTTCGTGCGGGCGGGCGGCGTCGGTCAGGGTCGCCTCCACCCACGCGTCCTCGTGGACGGCCAGCGCCGGGTCCGCCAGCAGGTCCTCCAGCGCGCCGCGGATGCGGGCCAGCGGCCGGGGCACCGGGCAGTCCAGGCGCTCGGCGGTCACCGTGCCCGCGGCGTCCAGGTCCACGAGCCACATGGACTTGCGGTGCCGCTCCTCGGAGAAGGAGTACGCGAGCGGCGAGCCGGAGTAGCGGACCCGGTCGGTGATCGTCTGGCAGCCGTGCAGATGCCCGAGGGCGGCGTAGTCCACGCCGTCGAAGACGGACGCGGGGACGGACTCCACGCCACCGACCATGATGTCCCGCTCACTGTCACTGGGCGCGCCGCCGGTGACGAAGGCGTGCGCGAGCACCACCGACCGGGTGCCGGCGGGCCGCCCCGCGAGATCGTCGCGCACCCGGTCCATGGCGGCGCCCAGGACGTGCGCGTGGTCGGCCCGCTCGGCGCCGAACTCGTCCTTGACCAGGGCCGGTTCCAGGTACGGCAGCCCGTACAGGGCGACCTCGCCGTGCTCGTCGCGCAGCACGACCGGCGTGGCGCAGGCCGCCGGGTCGGTCCGCAGGTGGATGCCGGCCTGCCGCATCAGTCCGGAGCCGACGCCGAGCCGGCGGGCGGAGTCGTGGTTGCCGGAGATCATGACGGTCGGTACGCCCAGGTCCGCGAGGCGGTGCAGGGCCTCGTCGAACAGTTCCACCGCGGCCAGCGGCGGTACGGCGCGGTCGTACACGTCGCCCGCGACGAGGACCGCGTCGACCCGCTGCGTACGGACCGTCTCGACGAGGTGGTCGAGGAAGGCCCGCTGCGCGGTGAGCAGGTTCACCCGGTGGAACGAGCGGCCGAGGTGCCAGTCGGAGGTGTGCAGAAATCTCACAGCAACGCTCCGGCCTGCATCTTTCGTCCTCCCTCGGGCACCGGCCGCGCACGGGTCACCTCGGGCCCGCACATCGGCACGGACGACTTTAGTCTCTGCCGGCACCTCTTCCCTCACCGGCCTCGTCCCCGCCCTCCCGGACGATCGGACGATCACCGGATCCGGCTCGGGAAATACGCTCCGCGCAGGTTCTCACCGGTTTTCCCCGGCGCGGTCTACGGCCGGTGGAATACGACCTCCGGATACCGGGCCGAAGGGCCGGTCAGCAGAGCACTTTCCGTTCCGCGCAGATGCCGGTCGACGAAGGCTGCCACATAGGCGCGGGTGACGGCGTCGCAGCGGTCGCCGTCCAGGTCCTGGAACGGGATGCCGAGTTTCTTGGTCAGGGCCGCCAGGTCGGTGAAGGAGAGGTGGCCGGTCCCTTCGACGCTCAGCCAGCGCTTCCAGCCGGTGAATTGTTTCCAGGTCCGGTCCCAGGTCGCGTCAGGGCCGCCGGGTACGTGGCCGGTCATGCCGAGCATCAGTACCGGGCGGTCCAGGGGCACGTCGTTCGGGTAGCGGAAATTGCCGTCCATGTTGACGCCTGCCTTGATGCGCGCGTCGCGCAACATGGCCGGGATGATACTGAAGCCACCGGCCGAATGGCCGACCATCGCGATACGGCCGGCGTCGATGAATTTCCTGCCCTGCCACCCCGGGCGGTCGCTGGTCAGCTCGTCCAGTACGAACGAGATGTCCTGGGCGCGCACGGCGCCGACCCGCTGCCAGTCCGCGTCCGTCATGTCCGCGCCCTTGCACGCCGCACAGGGCGTCGTGTGCCCGTCGGGGAAGGTGGTGCCGTTGGCCTCGTAATTGTGTCCGACGGCGGCGACGGCGTAGCCGCGGGACGCCAGCTCTTCCGCGAGTCCGGTCAGTGTGGCGCGCGGCATGCCGAAGCCCGGCGAGAGCACGACCAGGGGAAGCCCGCCGCGCCGCGCGGCCGGTTCCGTTTCCAGGGTCGCGTGGGTGCGTACGGTGCTCAGCAGGTGTGGCGGCACCTTCACGCCGCTGGTTTTCAGGTACTCCTCGGATTCCGCCGCGGTCATGTACGGTGCGGGATTCTTCGAAGGCCGTACGGCCGGGTACCAGACGGAGACCATCAGTTCCCGGCGCTCACCGGGCACCCATGGATCGGGCCGCCCGTCGTCCTTCAGGTGCAAGGTGGTCTTGCCGACCGGGTGCTTTCCGGTGGGCGCGGGCAGCGCCGGCCCGGATTCGGCCGACCGTACCGAAAGGTTCTCCGTACGGCCGGCCGGCGGGTTCGCCGCATGGGCGGTGGCGGCGGGTGCGCAAACGGCGGCGGTCAGGGCCAGGGCCACGGCCGCGCGGGGCAGGTATCTGTGACGCATCGGCTTCTTCCTGTCGAAGTCGGGAGACGGAATCCGGAAGCCGGAATCCGGCAGTCGTGCATGACGTCCGACGGAAAGGTATGCGCCGGGAGCCGTGGTCGTCGTCACTCCCGGGAGCTATGTGCGGTGGCTCCACCAGGTGACTCCGGACGTGAACGAAGGCGCCGGGCCACCCACCGGCGCCTTCGCGGGACAACCGCGGAGCTGCGGAGCGTCAGGACTGCGACGTCCGCTGCCCCTCCTTCGCCGCCTTGTCCGTGATGTCGACCGTGTCCTTCGCCGGGGGCGCGGTCACGTTCACGTCCGTACCGAAGTCGCTGAACTTGAGCGTGGTGCTGACCGCCGTCCGCGCACCGTTGCTGCCCTGCTTGCCGCCCTGCGGCTTGACCTCGACCCGCTCCTGGCGGACCCGGCCCTGCCCGTCCAGCCAGATGTCGAGCGGCAGCCGGTCGCCGAGCTGCGCCCTGAGCTGCTTGGCCTGCTGGGCGTTGCCCTTGGCCAGCTCCGCCACGTCGACGGACACCTTGTAGTGCGTGGTGGCCGTACCGTCGACGGTCTCGGTGCCGACCTTGGTGACGTCCTTGTCGCTGATGCCCTTGGTGTAGGTGAAGGAGGCCGTCGGGTCCTCGTACTGCGAGCTGCCGCCGGACTGCTCGACGAGCTTCTTCAGGTCCACCTTGAGCCACGACTTGCCCTGCGGCGGCTGCTGCCGCTGCGCTGCAGGCGGCTGCTGGTAGAGGATGCCCTCCACCATCCGCTGGTGGATCTGCTGGTTCCCCGTCTGCATCACCAGCTCGCTGCTGCCGTTGCCCAGGTCCACCACGCCCGACCCGCGGACTTCCGCTGTCCTGCCGCCGCTCTGGGCCCGGGTCAGGAGCGTCATCCTGGCGGTCTTGGCGGCGGTGGTCTTCTGGTGCGCGGCCCGTACCGCCTGCGGGCCGTCCGCCGCGCCGCCCTGCGAAGCCGCTGCGCTGCCCTGCCCGGAGGGGTCCTTGCCCGATGCCTTGTCATCCCCTCCGCCGCAGCCGGTGACGAAGGCCAGGGACAGCGTCCCGGCCGCCGCCACCGCTAAGAGACGCGGGCGTGTTCTCACTGCGCGCACTGCTGTGTCCACTGAAGACCTCCTGGTCGCGAACCCGTATCGGCCGGCGGTGCCGCACGCTCCGCGTACGGCCCCGGTACGTGTACGCCGGTGCGGCCGGTGGCGGCGCGGAGGGCACCGGTGAAGCTGTCGTGGGACGTCCCCCGCGCGTCACGGGGTTCCGAGTGCCCAGCGGTACACAGATGAATCACGGGGCTCCGGCACCGGTTCAGCGGCGGCCGCCCCGCCTGCGCGGCACGCCCTCGAACACCGGAAATGTGCATGCGAGTTCGCAGAAACGTCAACCAATTCCTGGCCATGGGTACGCGAGTGCACGTGGTGCCGCGTGAGGCAGCAGCGGCGCATTGCGACGCGTTTTCCGGCCGCTCACCGCTCGCGAATGAGCCAGCGTCCCGTATGGCTTGAACATGGTCGAACACGTCTTCCGCAATTGACGGCACCACATGCCGCGGGCAGCCTGACCTTTACTGCACCAGCGACGAGATGGGGACGCGAGTGACCGTCAACGGTAATGGCAAGGCCGCCGACGAACCGTACGTCATCACCGGCCGGGGGAAGGACGCCGCCCCGAAGAACGCCTTCTCCTTGTTCGCCGACGTCAACTACAACGTGGGCGGACCCCGCACCAAAATTCTCGTCATTCCGGCCAACGGTACGGCGAACAACTTCAGTGACTACGGTTTCGACCAGAGCGACGACGGCGTGAGCAGCGTCGTCAACAACACCGACCGGGACAACATCCTCTTCACGCGGACCAACCAGGGCGGCTCGCAGCTGCCCGTCCCCGCCAACTCCTCGATCACCGACCTGACGCGGACCCCCCTCGCCGGGAGCCCCACCGGCACCTGGAACGACCAGGCCCAGTCCGCGCTCGCCTTCAACAAGCCGGTGCCGCTGCCGGTGTTCACCGCCCCCGCGCCCAGCGCGCAGACCCAGGAGCGCCGGCAGGCGGTCCAGGGCAACGCGGCGCCCGACGTCCAGCAGGTGCTGCTCTACGAAGGGGCCCGGCTGCTGGGCACCTGCCCGGTCAAGGACAGCAGGTGGGAGTACGTCCCGGACACCGACTGGCCGCTCGGCCAGCACGACCTGTCCGCCATCGCGGTGCGCGACGACGTGCTGTCCGGCAAGGCGCCGCTGCGGTTCTACGTCACCCTGCCGACGCCTGTCGTGGACATCCGCTCGCCCAAGGAGGGCGCCGAGGTGGACAGCGGCGTCACCGTCGACGGGGTCGCGTTCAACGCCGACACGGTGACGCTCACCGAGGGCGCCACGCCGCTCGGTACCGCCAAGGTGACCAGCAACCTGTGGAGTTTCGCCCACGACGGCGGCTGGCCGCTCGGCAGGCACAGTGTGACGGCGAAGGCCGCCCGCGGCGGCCAGGAATCCGAGCCGGAGACCGTGAATTTCACGGCCGCGAACCTGAACCTCAGGGTCGAGAGCACCTTCAACTCCTCCTGGCAGGACTGGCAGACCCACAAATACATCTACTCCTACGACATCACCCTGTACGCCGGTGAAAGTGACGTGAAGCACTGGCATCTGGGATTCGGCCAGCTCCCGGAGGGCTCGGTACTGGCCCCGGAATTCGAGACCGGTTTCTGGGGCATGGTCATCGCTGAGGGTTCCGACGGGAACGTCGTTCTCGGCTCACCGCCCGAGGGCGTCCACATCGTTCCGGCCAAGGGGCATCTGACCCTTCGCGTACTGGTGCTCATCCCGGCACAGGACGACGCGTACAAGAAGCTCTACGGCCTTTTCGCGAAGTCCCTGGCGGAATAAAGAGGCCGGACCGGTCACTGCCGTCATACGCACGGAACAATGCGGGGCCCCGGACGGTCTGCCCGAGGCCCCGCCTCGATGGTCCCCGCGCACCCGGCGAGCCGCGCCCGGCCCGCCCCGCGCGGTATGTCAGGCATCGGGTCCGGCCTCGGGTGCGGCGCTCGTCGCGTACTGGGCGGCCTGGATCTCGTACAGAGAGCGGTAGTGGCCGCCGTCGAGGGCCATGAGCTGGGCGTGCGTGCCCTGTTCGATGAGCCGGCCCTCGTCGAGGACGTAGATGAGGTCGGCGGCCGCGGTGGCGGCGAGCCGGTGGGTGATCAGCAGGACCGTGGTGCCGTCGTCGGTGAGCGCACGCAGGGCCTGGAACGCCTCGATCTCGGCCCGGGGGTCGAGCGCGGACGTCGGCTCGTCCACGACCATCAGCGGGGCCTCGCGGTACAGGGCGCGGGCGGCGCCGAGGCGCTGCCACTGCCCGCCGGAGAGCTGGGTGCCGCGCTCGAAGCCCTTGACGACCAGGCTGTCCCAGCCGAACGGCAGCGAGGTGATCACATCGGTGGCGTCCGCCCCGTCGGCGGCCCGCTCGACGCGCCACTGGTCGAGCCGCTGGTCGCTGCGCCCGATGTGGATGTTGGCACGGGCGGTCATCGGCCAGTGCGGGAAGTCCTGGGCCAGCAGCGCCACATGGCCGAAGACGGCCGCGCGGTCGGCGTCGCGGGTGTCGGTGCCGTTCCACAGGAGGCGCCCGTCACTGGGCAGGTACAGGCCCGCCACCAGCTTGGCCAGGGTGGACTTGCCCGACCCGTTCGCACCCACCAGCGCCACGACCGTGCCCCGGGGGACGGTCAGGTCCACCTTGTCCAGGGCGGGTGAGGTGGCGCCGGGGTAGGTGAACGACACGTTCTCCAGCCGTACTTCCTCCAGCGGCCCGGGCAGCGGGGCTCCCCCGCCGGGAATGGCGTGCCGCTGGGCGGTGGTGCAGGCGTCCTCCCAGTCCTTGAGGTACATGGCCTCCTCGTAGAGGCGGTTGAACTGCATGACCAGGGACAGCAGGCCGGCGCTGGAGGACCGTACGGCGATCACGGCGGTACCGGCCACGGCCAGCGGCATACCGCCGCCGGTCAGCAGCAGCCACAGCACGCCGTAGGCGCCCAGCGACGCCAGGCCCGAGGCCGCCGAGGCGACGGTCTGGGTGCCGGCCTCGGCGCGGGCCAGCCGCTGCTGCTCGCGCTCCACCGTCCTGGACATGTCCGCGTACGCGTCCACCAGCAGCCGCCCGGCACCGTGCACCCGGATCTCGGCGGCGCACGCCTGGTCGGTGAGCTTCTGGGTGATGACGGAGATGGCGCGGCGGTGCTCGATCCAGGTGTGCCGGGACTCGTACTGGCGGCGGGCCGAGAGCACGGCGCCCCACCCCTTGGGGGCGGCCACCAGGAACAGCATCAGGACGAGCAGCGGGTGCAGCATGAGCAGCACCCCGGCAGCGGCGACCAGGCCGATCAGCGCGTTCAGGACCACGACCGAGGAGCCGAGCATCATGCGGATGGCGTCGGTGCCGAACCGGCCGGCGTCCAGGGTGCGGTGGACCTGCTGGTCCTCCAGGGCGGCGAGTTCGACGTGGATCACGCCATGGTAGAAGCGGGCCGTGCAGACGCGTTCGACCTTGGGCTCCAGCTGTCCGGACGCCGCGGTGGACACGGCCGACAGCAGCGCCGAGAGCACCGCGACCACGGCCACGGCCGCCAGCGCGGGCAGCGCCTGGCGGAGCCGCTCGGGCGTGGGCCCGGCCGCGAACAGCGCCACCAGCACCTGGTTGGTGGCCACCAGGGTGAAGGCCCGCATGACGCCCTGGCCCGCCTCCGCCCCGAGCAGCACCGTCAGCGCGGCGCGGTCCTCCCGCCAGGCCGCCCTGGCGACGGCACCCATCATGGCGGGGAACTGGCGGGCCATCGCCCACAGGCCCATGCGCAGCATCGGCATCTCGTGGCGCATGAACGACAGGTCGTAGCGCAGGGCGCCGCCGAACAGCACCTGTTCGCTCTCGGAGACGGGCAGCCGGGGCCGGGGCCTGGCGCCGCGGCTCCTCACGGGGTCTCCGGCCATGCGGCGTGCGCGGTACGGGCGCGGGCGGTACGGGTACGGGGGCGGGCCTGGGCGGTACGGGAGCGGGCCTGCGCGGCGCGGTCCGGGGCGCCGGCTGGTCCGGTCGGCGCGGTCGCGGTGTCCCTCATGGCTTCTCCTCCGGCTCGGTCGTCGTGCCCCGTGCTATGCCCCGTCCTGCCCGCCCCGGCACACCCGGCGCCCGATCCGGTGGAACCCAGGTCATACGATTTCCAGCCACGACAGCTCTTCACCGATGTCCAACGGGGGATCTCTTCACGTGTTCGGAATCGTCAGGCCCTGCACCCACCGCCTGTCCCAGGGACTCAAGGCGGAGTGGATGGCGCACCTGTGCGGGCTGTGCCTCGCGCTGCGCGGTGACCACGGCCAGTTCGCCCGGGTGGTGACCAATTACGATGGCTTGATCGTGTCCGTCCTGACGGACGCCCAGTCCGGCCGGGCGGCGGCGGAACGCCGTACCGCCGGGCCCTGCCCGCTGCGCGGGATGCGGACCGCCTCGGTGGCGAAGGGCGAGGGCGCGCGGCTGGCCGCTTCGGTCTCGCTGGTGCTCGCCTCGGCGAAGATACGGGACCACGTCGCCGACCGGAACGGGCTGCTGCGCCGCCGCCCGGTGGCCGCCGCCGCGCGCAAGGTCGCCGCGGGCTGGGACCGGGCCGGGGCCCGTACCGGCGCGACGCTCGGCTTCGACACGTCCGTCCTGGTCGACGCGGTCGACCGGCAGGTGGGCATCGAGGAACTCGCGGGCCCCGGCACGCCGTTGACCGTCATCACCGAACCCACCGAGACGGCGACCGCCGCGGCCTTCGCGCACACCGCGGTCCTGGCCGGCCGCCCCGGCAACGCCGCGCCGCTGGCCGAGGCCGGCCGGCTCTTCGGGCGGCTGGCCCACCTCCTGGACGCCGTGGAGGACCGTGCCGCGGACGCCGCCGAGGGCGCCTGGAACCCGCTGGCCGCCACCGGCGCCTCCCTGGCGCAGGCCCGCCGGCTGTGCGACGACGCGCTGCACGGCATCCGGCTCGCGCTGCGCGACGTGGAGTTCGCCGACTCCGCGCTGGTGCACGCCCTGCTCGTGCACGAGCTGCGGCGGTCGGTCGACCGTGCCTTCGGTACGGCGTCGTGCTCGCACCAAGGGCACGGGGCGGGGCCGTACGAGGGCCAGGCGGGCACCCCGTACGGCAACGGCTACGGGCAGCCGCAGCCGTACCCCCCGGCCCCGCAGTACGGCCAGGCAGCGGCCGGCGGCCCGTACGCCCACGCGCCGCAGCACCTGAACGGCGCGCAGAACCCGTACGCGGGCGGACCGGTGCCGCCGGGCGGGCCGGGCGGGTCCGGTGGCTCCGGCGGGTGGGGCGGCGGGTCCGGTGGCTGGGGCGGCGGGCCCGGCAACGGCGGCGGGATGCCGCATCTCACCCCTCAGCCGCCGAAGAAACCCCGCGGCTTCCTGGCCGGCTGCGCGGTCGCCGTCGGGCTCTGCTGCACCTGCCGGCTCTGCTGCGCCGAGGAGTACGAGGGGCCGTGGTCGCGCCAGAAGCGCGAGGGCTGCTGCCGGGACTGCGACGGCTGTGACAGCTGTGACGGCTGCAACTGCTGCCCGGACTCCTGCTGTGACGGATGCTGCTGCGACGGGTGCTGCTGCGACTGCGGCTGCTGACCGGAGAACCGCGCGGCGCGGGGGCGGGGGACGGGGCGGGGCGGGGCGCAGGAAGGAGACGGGACGGGTCGGGGCCAGGGTGGCGCGTAACTGCCCGGCATCTGGCCGAGTTGTGCTCGACACAGCCCCCACTCCGGTCCTTTCCTTGCGCTGACGGCTCCCCCGCCCCGTACTGGAGGCTGCATCCGTGACGCGCGCAAGGCGATCCGACCGTGACGGCGGTTCCGGCGCCGGGCCCGGTTCCCCGGACGACCACGAGTTCCTGCGGAAGCTGGGCTACACCCCCGTATTGAAGCGGCGGATGGGCCCGTTCGCGAACTTCGCCATCTCCTTCTCCGTCATCTCCGTGCTCTCCGGCTGTCTGACGCTGTACGGGTTCGGACTGGTCACCGGCGGGCCCGCGGTCATGATGTGGGGCTGGGTCGTGGTCGGCATCATGGTCATGTTCGTCGGGGCCGCACTCGCCGAAGTCACCAGCGCCTACCCGACGTCCGGCGCCCTGTACTTCATGGCCGACCGGCTCGGCGGCAAGCGCTGGGGCTGGTACACCGGCTGGCTGAACCTGCTCGGCCTGCTCGGCGCGATCGCCGGCATCGATTACGGCTGCGCCCTGTTCGTGGGCGCGTTCGCCGGTCTGCAATGGGGGTTCGAGCCCACCCCCGGCTCCCTCATGCTCATCTACGTCTGCGTCCTGGCCCTGCACGCGGCGCTGAACCTCTTCGGCGTCCGCCTGGTCAGCATCCTGAACACCGTCTCCGTGTGGTGGCACCTGGGCGGGGTCGCGCTGATCGTCGGCGTGCTGTGGCTGGTGCCCGCCCACCACCAGTCCCCCTCCTTCGTCTTCACCACCTTCGTCGACGGCACCGGCTGGAACAGCACGCTGTACGTGGCGCTGATCGGTCTGCTGCTGGCCCAGTACACCTTCAGCGGGTACGACGCCTCGGCGCACCTGAGCGAGGAGACCACCGGGGCGCGGGTGAACGCGGCCCGCGGGATCGTCCGGGCCATCCGCTGGTCCTGGGTCGCCGGATTCTTCCTGCTGGCCGGGCTCACCTTCGCCATCCAGGACTACGCCGGCGTGCGGGACACCCCGACCGGCGTGCCGCCCGCGCAGATCTTCCTCGACGCGCTCGGTGTCAGCGGGGCGAAGGCGCTGCTGCTGGTGGTGATCGTCGCGCAGCTGTTCTGCGGCAACGCGGAGGTGGCGGCCACCTCACGGATGGTGTTCGCGTTCTCCCGGGACGGCGCGCTGCCCGGCTCCGCCTGGTGGCGGCACGTCTCCCCGCGTACGGGTACGCCCACCCGGGCCGTCCTGCTCTCCGTGGCCGTCGCCGCCGTCCTCGCCCTGCCCTCCCTCTACTCCTCGGCGGCCTACGCGGCCGTCACCTCCATCAACATCATCGGCATCACCCCGGCCTACGCGATCCCCGTCCTGCTGCGCCTGCGCCACCGCCGCACCTTCCGGCCCGGCCCGTGGAACCTCGGCCGCTGGAGTGTGCCGGTCGGCCGGGTCGCCGTCCTCTGGGTGGCCTTCGTCACCGTCCTGTTCTGCCTCCCCCAGAGCCACCCCGTCTCCCTGGCCACCTTCAACTACGCGCCCGTCGCCCTGCTCCTCGTCCTGGCCCTCGCCACCGTGTGGTGGGCCGTCGCGGGCCGCCGCTCCTACCACCTCCCGGAGCCGGAGCGGGACCGCCCCGCACGACGCGTCTCGGACGAGGCACACCGGTGACCGGCCACCGGCCGTGCGGCCCCTGGTAAGAGTCCCCGGTGCCGGGTAGTCAGGGGGGCATGGCCAACGCATACGAGACCAGCCGGATGACGATGCCCCTGCCGCCGCTGCGGCCGGTACCGCTGGACGGGAGGGGCCCGGAGGACGTGGTGGTGGACACGGCCGGGCGGGTGCTCACCGGGGTGGAGGACGGCAGGATCCTGCGGCTCGACCCGCTGCCGAAGGGAGGAGCGGGCGAGCCGGCCGGTGCGCCCGCCGGCCCCCCTCGCGCCGAGGTCGTCGCCCGTACCGGCGGACGGCCGTTGGGCCTGGAACCGCTGGCCGACGGCGGGGTCCTGGTGTGCGACGCGCGCCGGGGCCTGCTGCGGGTCGAGCCGTCGGACGGTACGGTGCGCACCCTCGCCGACACGGTCGACGGCGCCCCGCTGCGCTTCTGCAGCAACGCCGTGGCGGCCGCCGACGGCACCGTCTACTTCAGCGTCTCCAGCCGCCGCTACCCCCTTGAGGACTGGCTCGGCGACATTCTGGAGCACACCGGCACCGGACAGCTGGTCCGGTTGCGGCCCGGTGGCACGCCCGAAGTCGTCCTGGACGGGCTCCAGTTCGCCAACGGCGTCGCGCTGGCGCCGGACGAGTCGTTCGTCACCGTGGCGGAGACGGGCTCCCGCCGGCTGACCAGACTGTGGCTGACGGGACCGCGGTCGGGACAGCACGACGTACTCGCTGACGAACTGCCGGGCTACCCCGACAACATGTCGCGCGGGCCCGGGGGCCTGTTCTGGGTGGCCCTGGCCGGGCCGCGCTCCGCGGGCCTGGACCGCCTGCACCGTACGAAACCGGCACTGCGCCACGCCGCGTGGAGCGTGGCCCGGCGCGTGCGCCCGCGGCCGAGTCCCCTCACGGGCGTCCTGGGCCTCGACGCCTCCGGCCGCATCGTCCACGACCTGCGGCGCCGTAGCCCGGACTACCGCATGGTGACCAGCGTCTGTGAACACGAGGGCCACCTCGTCCTGGGCAGCATCCACGAACGGGCACTGGCCGTCTGCGAACTGCCTTCCGCTTTCCGGGGTTGAACCCGGTCCGCACGGGAACCCGGGACATCCAGGTTCCCACGCGCGGACTCGGACAACAGGGGGCCACCACTGCACCGCCCCCGCGAGCCCGCCGCCCCCGGCGCCGGGCCGGTTGCCGTGCCGTCATCTCGCGCGGGCGCTGCCCCGGTACGCGATTCCGTGGGACCTGCGACAGAAGACGATCCCGTGGCGATCTCGGCGAGGGAAGGCAGACATGGAGTGGTGGGAGCAAGCAGCGTGCCTGGACGAGGACCCGGAACTGTTCTTCCCCGTGGGGGTGACGGGCCCCGCCGCCCAGCAGCAGGCGGACGCCAAGGCGGTGTGCCGCCGCTGCCCGGTGGCGGGCGAGTGCCTGGAATGGGCTCTGCAGACCGGCCAGAACTACGGCATCTTCGGCGGTACGGACGAGGAGGAACGCCGCCGGCTGACGACCCGCCGTCAGCGCAAACGCCGGGCGGCTTGAGGAACGGGGCGGGACGACTTCCACGGCATCCGGTATGCCTGACGCCGTAACGGCTGCCGGCTGCATAGACTTCGTCCTGCCCCTGACCTCGGGAAGAAAGGCGTGCGGAGCATGGCGAGCGGTACGGCCGGTTCCTACGATCTTCGGGAGAACCGCATTCTCGCCGCTCTGCCGGAAGCCGAACGGGAGCGTCTGCGTCCCCATCTGGAGCCGGCCGAGCTGAACGTCGGCGACGTCCTCTACCGGCCGGGGGAACGGATCGACGCCCTGTGGTTCCCCCTGATCGGCGTCTGCTCGATCGTCGCCGACATGGACGGCCCGACCGTCGAGGTCGCCACCGTCGGCGACGAGGGCATGGTCGGGCTCCCGGTGTTCCTCGGTCTCGGCAGCCCCACCGAGCGGGCGATGGTGCAGGTCCACGGCCGGGGACTGCGGATGGACGCCGACGAGTTCCGGCACCAGATCGCCGTACTGGACGGACCTCTCCAGAACGTGCTGCAACAGTTCACCCAGTGCATGTTCACCCAGATGGCACGCAACGCCGGCTGCAACCGCAGCCACCGCACGCGGCAACGGTGCGCCCGCTGGCTGCTGATGACCGCCGACCGGGTGCACAGCGACGAGTTCCCGCTCACCCAGAAGTTCCTCGCCCAGATGCTCACCGTGCGCAGGTCCTCGGTCAGCGAGGTGGCCGGTGCCCTCGCCGAGGACGGCTGTATCCGCTACAGCCGAGGCGTCATCACGGTCCTCGACCGTGACCGGCTGGAGGCCAACGCCTGCAGCTGCTACCGGATCATCCGCGACGTGTTCGACACCACGTTCCCCCCGAACGGCGATGCGCCCCGGCCCCGTTGACGCGTACGCGCCTCACCCCGCGGTGGACAGGATCACGATGCACGCGCAGACGGCCGCGGCCAGCAGGCCGGCGGCACAGCAGGTGTGCAGGAGCCGGCGGCGGAGCGTCTCGTAGCGGGCGGTGTACTCGGCGCGGAGCTGGTGGCACCGGGTGCGGATGCGTTCGAGGTCGCGTCGCACCGCGGTGAGGCGTTCCTCGGTGTAGCAGCGGATGACCTCGTCGCGCTGGGCGGTGGTCAGCCAGGGCAGGCGGTCGGCGAACGTACGGGCTTCGTGGCTCGCGCGGTCGCGTTCGGCGTGCAGGAGGAGGTAGCCCTCCAGCCGCGCGAGGCCCTCGGCGGTTCCGGGGCCGGCTTCCGTCTCCATCGGCGGGCTCCTTGTTCGGCGGTCGGCGGCTTCAGTCCGTGCCGCCGGGGCCGGGCTCGACCATGTCGCGGCGGCCGGTGTGCTCGCTCTGGTCGCGGACGGCGATCTCGGGGTGGTGGAGGTCGAAGGCGGGCGATTCCGAGCGGATGCGCGGGATGGTCAGGAAGTTGTGGCGCGGCGGCGGGCAGGAGGTGGCCCATTCCAGGGAGCGGCCGTAGCCCCACGGGTCGTCGACGTGGACCTTCTCGCCGTACTTGGCGGTCCGCCAGACGTTGTAGAGGAACGGCAGGGTGGACAGGCCCAGCAGGAAGGAGCCGACGGAGGAGATGGTGTTGAGCCAGGTGAAGCCGTCGGCGTGCAGGTAATCGGCGTAGCGGCGGGGCATGCCCTCGGCGCCCAGCCAGTGCTGGACGAGGAAGGTGGTGTGGAAGCCGGTGAACAGCGTCCAGAAATGGATCTTCCCCAGGCGTTCGTCGAGCATCCGGCCGGTGAACTTGGGCCACCAGAAGTGGAATCCGGCGAACATCGCGAAGACGACCGTGCCGAAGACCACGTAGTGGAAGTGGGCCACGACGAAGTACGAGTCGGTGACGTGGAAGTCCATGGGCGGTGAGGCCAGGATGACGCCGGTCAGCCCGCCGAACAGGAAGGTCACCAGGAAGCCGGTGACCCACAGCATCGGCGTCTCGAAGGACAGCGAGCCGCGCCACATGGTGCCGACCCAGTTGAAGAACTTCACGCCGGTGGGGATGGCGATGAGGAAGGACATGAAGGAGAAGAAGGGCAGCAGCACCGCGCCGGTGGGGAACATGTGGTGGGCCCATACGGTCACCGACAGGCCGGTGATGGAGATGGTGGCGGCCACCAGGCCCACGTAACCGAAGATCGGCTTGCGCGCGAACACCGGGATGATCTCGGTGACGACGCCGAAGAACGGCAGCGCGATGATGTAGACCTCGGGGTGGCCGAAGAACCAGAACAGGTGCTGCCACAGGATGGCCCCGCCGTTGGCCGGGTCGAAGACGTGCGCCCCGAACTTGCGGTCCGCCTCCAGGGCGAACATCGCGGCGGCCAGCACGGGGAAGGCCAGCAGGACCAGCACGCTGGTCAGCAGGACGTTCCAGGTGAAGATCGGCATCCGGAACATGGTCAGGCCCGGCGCCCGCATGCAGATGATGGTGGTGATGAAGTTGACCGCGCCGAGGATCGTGCCGAAGCCGGAGAAGGCCAGGCCCATGATCCACATGTCGCCGCCGACGTTCGGCGAGTGGGTGGCGTCCGACAGCGGCGTGTAGGCGAACCAGCCGAAGTCCGGCGCTCCGTTCGGGGTGAGGAACGAGCCCACCGCGATCAGCGAGCCGAAGAGGTAGAACCAGTACGCCAGCATGTTCAGCCGGGGGAAGGCCACGTCCGGCGAGCCGATCTGCAGCGGCATGATCGCGTTGGCGAACCCGGCGAACAGCGGCGTGGCGAACATCAGCAGCATGATCGCGCCGTGCATGGTGAACGCCTGGTTGAACTGCTCACTCGAAATGATCTGCAGTCCCGGCCGGGCCAGCTCCGCCCGCATGGCCAGCGCCAGCAGCCCGCCGACGCCGAAGAAGACGAACGACGTCACCAGGTACATCGAACCGATCTTCTTGTGGTCCGTGGTCGTCAGCCACGCCACCACGATCGCGCCCGGGCGCCGGCGCTCCGCCAGGCCGGGCGGATGCTCCGCCGTCCGGTCCGCTGTTACCTGTCCCGCCACCGTTGCACGCTCTCTCTCAGCAGCCGGAACTCCCCGTCCGGGCGCACTCCTGACGCCACCCATGTCCCGATTGCGGCGAATCAGCCAATTCGGTTCCCATTCGTACCGTAAAGCGGGCCCGGGAGGCAGGCAGACACACCGCGCGGGGACTTCCGGCGGGCGGGGCGGCCGCGGGCGACCGCCCCGCCGGGCGCGCCCGCCTGGTGGCGATCGCGCGCCCGAGGGTGGCCCGTCCGCGGCTCAGCCGTCCTTGCCCATGGCTTTCCGGACGGCGTCGCGGGTCCGGTCGACCACGGCGGCCAGCGGACCGAGGGCGGCGTTCTTGGCACCGGACTCCACACCCGGGTGCGGGTGGGTCGGCGCGGTCGCCTCGGCCGCCTTGACGGCCTTGGCCATCGAGGCCAGCCGCCCCGGATCGTTCAGCCGCCGCAGCTGGGAGAACTCGTAGCGCTCCTCCGCGCGGGCGTGCTGCATCACGTCCCTCCGCAGGGACAGCAGCCGGGGCAGGAACACCTCGTCCTCGGGGTCGATGTCCTCCAGTGCGGACAGGGCCTGTTTGGCGAGCTTCTCCTCCCCCAGCCGGTCGGCGACGATGTCGTCCCCGCCGTCCGCCGCCCGCTTCACGTACGGATGGACGACCTCCTCCTCGGCCGTCTCGTGCACCGCCAGCATCCGCACCAGCCGCCGGAACGCGTCCCGGCGGGCGTCGCCACTGCTCTGCTCGACCTCGTCGAAGAGGTTGCGGATCTGCCCGTGCTGGGCCATCAGCAGGGCCACGACGTCCGTGTCCGGGGTGGGATTGCGGTCGGCGGCCGGGTCGGCGGCGGGCGCGGTGGTGCCTTCCCGGGCCTGCTGGGCGGGGCTCATCACCGGCCTCCCCGCAGGTCGGCGACCGGGTGCTCGCCCTCGGTCTGCAGCCGGTAGTCGCCGCCGATCAGCTTGTCGTGCTCGGCCAGCACCTGGTCGCTGGGCGGCGTGGCGCCGCCGTTGAGGGCCTCCTGCATCGCCTCGAACCGCTCGTGCGCCTCGCGCACGTAGCCCGCACCCAGCGTCGTCAGATCCAGCTGGTCGGCGATCAGCTCCCGCAGGTAGCCCTTGTTCGGCTCGAAGGTGAGCACGTTGGGCAGCTCGGGGGCCAGCACCTCGGACGGTTCCCGCCCGTCGTGGCGGCGCATCAGGTCGCAGGCGATGTGCAGGTGCTCCAGCTCCATGTTCAGGTGCAGCTCCCAGATCGCCTTGACCTTGGGGTCACTCTCCTGCTCCATGAAGGAGTGGTAGAGGTAGCACTCGTTGTACTCGTGGTTGACCAGCTGCTCCCACCACGTCTCGCCCGGGTCGACCAGCGACTCGTAGTGCGTGACGTGCTCCTCCTCGATCAGCCCGATCTCCTGGTAGAGCTGACGGGCGATCGGCTCCATGTAGGTGGGGCCGGTGTTCATGTAGAAGTTCATCGTCTGCTGCTCCGCCGACATGATCGTCAGCGCGTGCAGTTTCGACAGCGGGTCGGTCTTGGTCCTGTCGTACGGCTCGCGCACGTTGTCGACCGGGTGGCGGTGGTGCAGCGGGGTGGGGCGGCCCGGCATCACCTCGGTCAGCCCGTCCACGACCGACTCCGCCTTGCGGTGCTCGATCATCTCGTACAGGTTCGCGTACCGGTACAGGTGGTCGAAGTCCTCCAGCACCCCGAACTGGTACGCCTGCTTCAGATAGGGGTCCGGCTCCATCCGCGCCACCCACGCGGTCAGGTCCACGGCCACCTGCTCGTACGCGATGGTCGTCTCCAGCACCGACGAGACGCCCGGCAGCAGCCAGTTGACCGCCTTCTGCTGCTGCGCCTCGATGTAGCGGGTCCGGGCGAGCTGCTGCTTGATCTCCATGTCCGGACAGTGCCGGGCCAGCTGGTGGCTGAAGAGGATCGCCTCCACCTCGATCCCGTTCATGGTGATGATCCGGCACCGGGTGTACGGGTCGCAGTGGTCCGGGTCGATCGGTGTCACATTCAGCTCACGCCAGTTCCGTACCTGCCGGTCGAGCGGGATGCCCCGCTGCTCCAAAGGGTTGAACGACATCAGGCCCTCCAGCCATGCCGTGATGAAGCGGACATGCACCGAGTGCCCCCTCCGCGCCGTTGAAACAGCGGCCATCCCTCACGATGCGCCCGGAGGGCAGGTGCGAGGGGGGTGGGAGTGACGTGTGAAGCGCCTCAGGAGCCGGGCGGGGCGGTGTGCTGTCCGGGCACGCTGCCGCGCCGGGCAGCCGTTTCCGGCGGGACCAGGGCAGCGGCGTCGGCAGCGGCGACCGCGGCCGCCAGCTGCTGCTGGACCGCCGCGGGCAGTGCGGCTCCCTGGAGGCTGCCGACCAGGTCCTGGGCGAGGCGGTGCAGTTTGATGTTGGTCTTCTGGGAGGTGGTGACCAGGACGGTCCAGGCCGCTTCGGGGCTGAGGGAGAAGGTGGCCATCAGGATGCCGCGGGCGAGGTCGATGGCCGGGCGGGTGCGCATGGCGCGGCGCAGCTGGGCCAGCTCCCTGAGCAGTTCCTCGTCGGCGTCCTGGCCGGCGCCCTGGCGCGGGATGCGGCTGCGGGCCGGGGCGCGGGGTGCGCTCCGGTCGCCCGCGGCCGGGGTGTCGAACAGTTCCCGGGTGCCGGTCAGGTCCAGGATGTGGTCGACGGCGGGGCTGCTGGTACGGATGCTGACGGTCTTGTTCAGGTGCAGGGCCCGGTTGCGCAGGCGCAGCAGGATGCCCAGGCCCGCGCAGTCGCAGAAGTGCACGGCCCCGAGGTGCAGGTCGAGACCGTGGGCGGCGTGCCCGAGGGCGGCGTGCAGGGCCGGTTCGACGTGCCGGCCGGTGTCCAGGTCGAGTTCTCCGCGGACCACGACACCGGCGTGGTCACCGTCCGCGGCGACCTCGATGGCCATCAGGCACGGCTCGGGCGGTGCCGGCGCCGCCGGGGCGGCCTGTCCGGGGTCGTGCCCCGGGAGCGGGGGTGCGCTGTGCGCAGGCTCCGGCATGGCCTTCCTCTCCCTTGTCGGTGCACCTGCTTCCGTGTCCAGGCTCGCGCCACCGACCCATACACGTCAACCAATACATGAAGAATATTACGTGCATCTGTGTGCGCGAATTGCTGATCGGCAGGATCGGCACATGAATGACGTGCCCGAGCCGCACTCCGGATGGACCTTCGTGACCCACCACGCCCGGGTGCCGGCCGCGATCGCCGACGACCACCACGCCCGCATCCGCGACATCGCCGCCCGCTGCCGGCTGACGCAACGCGCCGTCCAGAAGATCATCGTGGACCTGGAGGACGACGGCTACCTCTCCCACGTCCGTGAGGGGCGCTCCCACGCCTACCGGATCGAACCCGGCAAGATCCTCCGGCACCCGGCCGAGGCCGGCCTGACCGTGGCCGCACTGCTCTCCCTGCTGTCCAGGACGAGGCGGACCGCACCGCACTCCCCGGCGAGGCTCACCGGGACGGCTCGGCCTGACGCCGGCCGGGAGCGGGGGCGTGGACTAGGGAGAACCGGAAGCGGAGGGGGAGGCGCCGCGACCGATCGGGTCGTACGCCCAGATCCGCAGCTGCATGGTCCGGTTGCGCTCGTCCCAGGAGTAGACCGTACGCCGCTCGTAATCGGCCAGGCCGTCGCGCTCGCGCACGATCAGGTTCCCGCCCGTCACCTCCACCGACACCGGCCGGACGGAGGTGTCCATGATCCGCACCACCTGTCCGTGCCGGACCTGGTAGACCCAGACGGCCAGGTCACGCCCGCTCGTGATGCCGACGATCAGCTCGGGCTTCCCGTCCCCGCTGAGATCCTGGTACCGCGGGGGCCGCACCGGGCACTGCCGGTCGTGCCGCTGGTCCCCGGTGCACCTGTTGATCCGCCGCGTGGTGTTCTCGTCGAACGGCAGCGTGCCGCCCATCGCGACGCTCACCGCCGACTGCGCCTTGACGATCTTGATCCAGGGGGCTTCGCGGATGTCGCCGGACGGCACCTTCGGCACCCCTTCCAGCGGGGTGGGCTCGGACGCGACGTCCTCCGGACTGGACGCGGGCGGCTGTGCGGGCTCCTGCCACAGCCGGGTCGGAGCCGAGGCGGCCTGCGTCCGCCCGGTGCTCCGGGGCTCCCCGGTCGGCGTACAGCCGCTCAGCAGCGCCGCCACCGCCACCGCGGCGAGCAGCGCCGGCCAGGAGGCCCGCAGGTGTCCGGAAGACAGCCGAGAGGGAGGCAAGGGCACCACGATTCCCGTCGGTGGATACACAGGGCAGGCCGCAAGGGCCACGTCGTCACGATGCTGGCTGCCCCGCGTTGCGGCAATCCGGCGGCTGTGTAACGACCACCCGTAAGGGCTCGAACGGTGCCGTAACCGCACGGCGGCCCTGCGGGCGCCCGGCCGCCGGCGGCCCCGTACGGCGGGTACCTAGTTCACCCCGGCGCTGAGTTCGCCGAAGAGCTTGTTGGCCGCCGGAGAGGTGAACTGGCGCACCAGTTCGGCCCGGGCGGTCTGCCGGCGGAACTCCCCCGCGTAGGAAGCGTCGCCGGCGTTGTGCACGAGTTCAGTGATCCAGGCCGCGAATGCCTGGTAGTTCCAGACGTGGCGGAGGCAGGTGTCCGAATAGCTGTCCAGCAGACTCGCGTCGTCGCTCCGGACCTGCTCAATGATGGCGCGGGCCAGGACTTCGGCGTCGTAGAGGGCGAGGTTGAGTCCTTTCGCGCTCATCGGGGGGACGATGTGCGCCGCGTCCCCGAGCAGGTACAGCCGGCCGTGCCGCATGGGGCTGTACACCACGCACCGAAGCGGCACGATCCGCTTGTCGACGATCCGGCCGGGCGGGACGGGAGTGCAGAACCGCGCCGCCATTTCGCTCCAGACGCGCTCGTCCGGCCACTGCGCGGGAGTGTCGTCGGCCGGGCACTGGAGGTAGAGACGGCTGGCGTGCGCGCCGCGGGGAAGCATTCCGGCGAGGCCGCGGGAATGGATCGCCATGCCCAGCGGCTCGGCCGGTACCTCGGCGAGGACGCTGAGCCAGGAATATCCGTACGCGTGGGCGTAGCGGGTGAGGGCGCCGGCGGGGACGGACGCCCTGCTGACGCCGTGGTAGCCGTCGCAGCCGGCGATGACGTCGCAGTTCACGACGTGCGTCGAGCCGGTGGTGTCCCGATAGCGCACGCGGGGACGGGCGCCGTCGATGTCTTCCGGGGAAACGTCGGCGGCCTCGAAGCGCAGGTCGCCGCCGGCCCGCAGGAAAGCATCCGTGAGATTCCGGACCAGAACCTGCTGAGGGCAGAAGATGCTGTCGCGGTTGTCGTTGTCGTCGAATTCCATCGGGAACTCTTCGCCGTCGAGCCAGAAACCGGTACCGGCCTCCGGGACGGGATTGCCCTCCAGCACCCCGTCGAATCCCCACTCACGGAACATGCGCACCCCGCGGCCGTCGATGGCTCCGGCCCGTTGCCGCTGTTCGACGTAGTCCCGGGCGTGCTTCTCCAGAATGACGCACTCGACACCGCTGTTCAGCAGGAAATTGCCGAGCGTCAGCCCGGCCACCCCGGCTCCTACGACAACGACGGTGGTGTGCTCGCCGACGACGGCGGTGTTCTCACTGTTCGTACCCATGAATGGCCGAATCTCCTCGCAGAAAGCGGTGGTCGGGCACGCCGGAACACGGGCGGCCGGGCCGTCCGGACGCCGTCGGCGTGCCGGTCACCACTGTGGAATCCGGCAGGGGTTGCCACCAACCGGTGAACGGCCACCGCGTACCGAAAAGCCGCCAACTCCCGGCCGTGCGCTACATCCGGCCCTCACGCAGGCCCGCCTGGTAGCGGCCCGGGGTCTGCCCGACGACGTCGGTGAAGGCATCGATGAAGCTCGACGGGTTGGACCAGCCGCAGTCCATCGCCGTCTCGGTGACGGACCAGCCGTCGGTGAGGTGGACCAGGGCCTGGTGGATGCGCAGGACGGTGCGCCAGCGGTGGAAGCTCATACCGAGTTCGGTGCGGAACAGGCGGCTCAGGGTGCGCTCACTGGCGCCCGCGCCGCGGCCCAGTTCGGCCAGGGTCGTGTTCCGGCCGGGGTCGGCGTGCAGCAGATCGGTGACGGCACGCAGCCGGCTGTCGCGGGGTTCGGGCAGGTGCAGGGACTGCTCGGGGGCCTCGGCCAGTTCGTCGATCATCACGGTGAGCAGCCGGTCGTACGCGCCGAGGCGGAACTCACGCCGGCCGGTCAGCGCCAGCAGGGTCTCGCGGAGCAAGGGTGTCACCGCGAACACGCTGGGGCGGGGGGCGAGTTGGGTGCACAAGGTGAGCGGTACGGCGACGAGGCGGACGTTGGTCCTGCCGTAGAAGCGATGGGAGTGGGCGAAGCCGGGCGGCGTCCAGGTGACCCGGTCGGCCGGGGCGACCCAGGTGCCGTGTGCGGTCGTGGTGGCCAGGGCGCCGGCGGCCGCGTACACCAGCTGGCCCTGGGGGTGGGAGTGCGGGTCGACGTGGTAACCGTGCGGGAGCCAGCCGCGCCCGGCAGGCGTCATCGACCGCGGTTTCCCGGGCGGCGGGGAAGGGGGGCGGGTTTCCGGCATCGGCCGTGATTCTACGGGCGGTACGGCGTGCGCCGGGCGTACCGCCCGGGTGCCCGCGCACCGTAGCCGCGTAGGTCGGGCGTACCGCCCCGCGTGCTCGCGCACCGTAGTGGCGCAGGCGGACGTGGCCGGTCCGGTTCAGGCGTCCCGGCAGTGGTCGTGAGTCTCGGGGAGCGGCTGGAAGCCGGCCGACAGATAGGGTGCGACGGCGCCGGTGTTGGCACTCGGGGTGCAGACCAGCGCGTTCGAGGAGCCGAGCCGCTGGAGCGCGGCTGCCGCGGCCACGGTGATCGCCGTGCCGTGGCCGCGACCGCGGTGCTCCGGGTGCACGCCCATCGGTTCGAGCAGTCCGGGCTTTCCCGGACCGGCCGACCACACCGTCACCGCCGCCACCGCGTCGCCCCGGCCGTCGTACGCGACCAGGCACCGGCCGTCGGCGTACGGCGGTCCGGCCGCCATCGCCCGCCACCTCTCGGCGGTGAACACCGGACTGCCGAACGCCGCCCGCTGGACGGCACTGCGCACGGCGGCCTGCCGCGGCCCGGTCACCTCGATCCGTACGCCGGGGTCCGGCACCGGCTCCGTGAGGTCACGGCGCAGCGGCGTCCACGGCTCGCCGACGCTCCAGCCGTACTCGCGCAGCAGCTCGTGGGCCCGAGTGCCCATCGGCGCCTCGACGTCCGCCTTCCCCTCGGGCAGTACACCGCGCTCCGGCGCGGTCGCGTCCGCGGCCAGCTGCCGCGCCAGTTCTTCGTCCCGCTGGGCGTCCGGCGCGATCGCCAGGCGCAACAGCCGCGGGCCGTCCAGCAGTCCGACGGCGAGGATCCGTTCGTCCCGGCTCCAGGTCCGGACCGCCGCGGCCGTGGTCTGCGCACCGAAACGCCAGAACCAGCCCAGATCCCCCGGATGCAGTTGCACCGGCGCACTGTTGTGCTGCCATTCCCGCAGCGCGCCCACGACCCCGCTCAGCCCGTCGGTTCCCGGCGTGCCCCGTAGCGTCCTCATGCCGGCGATCCCACACCACCGCGCCGACCGCCCGCACCCGCATTTCGGCGGTGCGTGGCCGGGAAAGCGGCTCGTGGCCATGAACGCGGCACGCGGGCGGGCCGCGCAGCCGTGCGCGCCCGCCCGTTCCGGTGCGTGCGTTCAGAGTTCGCGCCGGAAGGTGACCCGGTCCAGGGACGGGCCGTCGTAGTCCGTGATCGGGGCGGAGGCGGTGAAGCCGAGGGCGCGGTGGAAGGCGATGGAGCGGTCGTTCTGCGGGGAGGTGATCGCCTTGACGACGGTCCGGCCGTGTGCGCGCGCCATGGCGAAGAACCGCTCGTACAGGAAGCGGCCCAGGCCGCTGCGCCGCCAGGCGGGGGCGACCCCGGTGAAGTGGATGTAGGCCTCCCGCGGGTCGGCCGGGGACAGGAAGCCGATGACGAAGCCTGCCAGTTCGCCGTCGCGCTCGGCGATCAGGCTGGTGTCGTGGAAGTGGTTCACGAACACCCGGGTCAGGTCGCGGGAGGCGGCGCGGCCCCACCAGTCGTCGACCACGCCGACGACCGTGTCGAAGTCCTCCGGCACCGCCGCCCGCGTCGTGAAGGGCTCCAGGGTGCGGGCCTCCGGCGCGCCGAGCTTGCGCCGGAAGGCCACCCGGTCCTGGCCGGGTCCGTCGTAATCGGCCTGTACCGGCAGGCCGTTCACCTCCCGGTCGCCCGCTTCCGGCACGAAGCCCATGGCCTGGTGGAAGGCGATGGATCCGGTGTTCCGGGGTGAGGTGATGGCGCGTACCTCGGTACGGCCGGCCGCTGCCGCGCGGTCGAAGAAGGTGGTGTAGAGGCGGCGGGCCACACCCTGCTTGCGCAGTTCCGGGTCCACGCCCACGAAGTGGATGTACGCCTCGTGCGCGTGGTCGGCGGAGTGGAAGCCCACCAGGAACGCCCGGATCCCCTGCTCGTCCTCCAGCACCAGGCTGGTGTCCGCGAAGTGCTGAAGGAACAGCCGGGGCAGCAGCAGTGACAGCTCCCGTGCCTGTTCAGGGGTGCGCGAGTCGCCCCACCACTGCTGGACGCACTCCACGAGCGCGGTGTGGTCGGCCGTGCGGGCCCGGCGTACGTCGTGCATGTCCTGCCTTTCGGTCGGAGACGGTGTCGGCCGAGCGGGCTCCGGTCAGCGCTGAAGCGGTACGGCCGGCCGTCCGTGCCCGCTGGTTCACCGTCGCGCTTCCCCTCCGCCACCGGCGTGCAGCATTTCCGGACCGATGTCCGCGATCGTCGCGCAGCCGGAGAGTCCCATGGTGAGGTCGAAGTCCGCGAGCAGGCCACGTACGACGTGTTCCACGCCCGCGGCGCCGCCGAGGGCCAGCCCGTAGACGTACGGGCGTCCCAGCAGCACCGCCCGCGCGCCCAGGGCCAGCGCCTTGAACACGTCGGCTCCCCCGCGGATGCCGGAGTCGAAGAGCACCTCGGTCTCGGCGCCGGCCTCCGCCACCACGTCGGCCAGCGCGTCCAGGGCGGCCACCGCCCCGTCCACCTGCCGGCCGCCGTGGTTGGACACCACGATGCCGTCCATCCCGGCCCGTACCGCCCGGCGTGCGTCCGCGGGGTGCAGGATGCCCTTCAGGACGATCGGCCCGTCCCAGTGCTCCCGCAGGAAGCCCAGCTCGTCCCAGGTGTGCGCCGTGCCGCTGAAGATCGGCAGCCACCGCATGGCGGCGCCTTGCGGGTCCTCCTCCACCGGCCGGGGCAGCCGGGAGCGGAAGACGGGGTCGGACAGCGGGATCGCCACACCGTGGCCGCGCAGGAACGGCAGGAAGGCCTGGTCGAGGTCGTGCGGCCGCCAGGAGAGCTGCCAGGTGTCCAGTGTGACGACCAGGGTCGTGTAGCCGTTGGCGCGGGCCCGCGCGAGGATGCTGGCGGTCACCTCGTCGTCGTGCGGCCAGTACAGCTGGAACCAGCGCTGCCCGTCGGCGCCGTTGGCCTCCGCGACCTCCTCGATCGTGTGCGAGGCGGCGGTGCTCAGCACCATGGGCACGCCGGTCGCGGCGGCCGCGCGGGCGGTGGCCAGTTCGCCGTCGGGGTGGACCAGGGACTGCACACCGATCGGTGCGAGCACGACGGGGGCGGCCAGTTCACTGCCCAGTACGTTGGTGCGCTGGTCACGGGCGGTGGTGTCGCGCAGCATGCGCGGGACGATGCGGTGCCGGTCGAAGGCGGCGAGATTGGCGCGGGCGGTGGCGCCGCTGCCGGCCGCACCGGCGATGTACCCGTACGGCCGGGGGCCGAGGCGCTCGCGGGCCACGTCCTCCAGCGCCCCGGAGTCGGTGGTGAACGGCGGGAGCTGGTCCTGGAGACCGCGCAAGTAGATCTCGTACTGGTAGTCCGCGTAGCCGCGTTCGGGCGCTGTCATGTGCTGGCGTGCTCCTTTGCGCAGGCGGATGAGCCGGGCGAGGTCACGGCCGGCTGCGCGGTGCCGGACCGGCGTGCACGCCCTCCAAGAGGCGAGGCAACGCGTCGGCGGTGTCCGGGGGCAGCACGGGACGGCGGGTGCGCCCACCGCGAAGTCGTGCTGTCCGGTCGCCGTGGCCAGGGCTTCGCGGGCCCCGTGGCGAGCCCGACTCAAACACCCGTGCAGAGCACCTGTCAATGAATGGCTGACCACTTCATCAGGTCCCACGCACCCCGCGTACCTGCGCGCAGCCACCTGCCGTGTTCAGGCGGACGCCCGCAGCCAGTCCTCGAAGCGGGTCGCGGCCAGGCGGGCGTGGCCCTCCGCGGGAACCAGGCTGCGCTCCGCCAGTTCGGAGCCGAAGTAGCGGGCGTGCGGGTCGGTGACCACCTTGCGCGGGTCGTGCCAGGCACGCAGGGCGCGGGCGATGAGTTCGTCGAAGCGGAACTGCTGGGGGCCGGCCACCTCGGTGACGCCTTTCAGCGGGGCCGCCACCGCGGTCGCGGCCACCGCCTCGGCGACGTCCTCGGCGGCCATGGGCTGGAAGAGCACGGGCGCCACGCGCACGGTGTCGCCCTCGGTGGCGGTGTCGGCGATGCCCCTGACGAACTCGAAGAACTGCGTCGCCCGGACGATCGAGTACGGGACCGGCCCCTGCCTGATCAGGCGCTCCTGGGTCAGCTTCGCCTGGAAGTAGCCGTTGTCGGGCAGGCCGTCGACACCGACGATCGACAGCGCCAGGTGGTGCGTCACGCCCGCCTTCGCCTCGGCGGCCAGCAGGTTGCGGGTGGAGGTGGTGAAGAAGTCGAGCACCGCCGATGCCTCGAAGGAGGGCGAGTTGGCCACGTCCACGACCACCTGGGCCCCGGTCAGCGCGGCGGCCAGGCCCTCGCCGGTGAGGGTGTCGACGCCGGTGCCCGGCGCGGCGGCCACCGCCTCGTGCCCGCGCTCGCCGAGTTTGCCGACCACGGTGCCGCCGATGAGGCCGGTGCCTCCGATGACCACGATCTTCACGTCGTTCGCTCCTCGCGCTGATGACGCCTCGGGGGCGTGCAGGTGTCAGGACTGCCGTGGCACGCGCAGGCGGGCGCGCTGGGCCAGTTCGCCGGGAGACGAGTCCCATTGTGTCCGCAGGCCCGGCCGGCCCGGTGAGCACCGAACCGGACACATCGCCCGGTCGGCAGGCCGGCCGGGCGCTCGCCGTACAGCCGCCCCGCGCGCTTCTCCCCCGGTGTCTCATCTCACGTACCGCCATGTGAGCAGGGGTGTCCGTACGGGGCGTGCTGGATCTACGCTGTGCGGTGCAGCTGGTTCGCCCTGCTCGCCAGGCAGGCGCGTCGCAAGAGGGAACCCGGTGGGAATCCGGGACTGCCCCGCAGCGGTGAGCGGGAACGACCGCCGTCATACGCACTGGATCCGGGCCGCGGATCCGGGAAGCGACGGCCAGTAGGTGTCCGCCGGGCGAAGGTCCGGCAGGCGTGCTCGCGAGTCCGAAGACCTGCCCGTTGCCCGCGTACGTCCATACGTGCGCGGCGTCCGGTGACCTCGAGGGCGGGTCGGCGACCACAGGAGCGAGCACGGGTGCCGTCCGGCGCCGTGCGGCTCGCCGGGTGCGTCCTTCCTTCGCGTTCTCGTCCCGTCACCGGGCTCGGAGAAGATCACGCTCGCGAAGGAGAGTTCCGTGACAGCGAAGCCCGCAGCCGCGGCAGCACGGGCCACCGTGTACGGCTACCCCCGCCAGGGACAGCACCGGGAACTGAAGAAGGCCGTCGAGGGGTACTGGAAGGGCCGCGTGAGCGCGGACGCCCTTCAGGAGACCGCGCGGGACCTGCGCCGTGCGAACTGGCAGCAGCTGGCCGAAGCCGGCATCCACGAGGTACCGACCGGTGACTTCTCGTTCTACGACCACGTGCTGGACACCAGCGTCATGGTCGGTGCCGTCCCGGAACGGCACCGCGCCGCCGTCGCGGCCGACGCCCTGGACGGATACTTCGCGATGGCGCGCGGCACGCAGGACGTGGCGCCGCTGGAGATGACCAAGTGGTTCGACACGAACTACCACTACCTCGTCCCCGAACTGGGCCCCGACACGGTCTTCACCACCGACTCCGGCAAGCAGACCGGCGAGGTGCGCGAAGCGCTCGCGCTCGGGCTGGCGCCGCGCCCGGTCCTCGTCGGCCCGGTGACCTACCTCCTGTTGTCCAAGCCCGCCCCCGGCGTCGCCGCCGGCTTCGATCCGCTGACCCTGCTCGACCGGCTCCTGCCCGTCTACGCGGAGGTCCTGGCCGACCTCCGCGCGGCCGGTGCCGCGTGGGTGCAGCTGGACGAGCCCGCTCTGGTGCAGGACCGCACCCCGGCCGAACTCCACGCCGCCGAGCGCGCCTACCGCGTCCTCGGCACCCTCACCGACCGCCCGAAGCTGCTGGTCGCCTCGTACTTCGACCAGCTCGGCGAGGCCCTGCCGGTGCTCGCCAAGGCCCCCGTCGACGGTCTCGCGCTGGACTTCACCGAGGCCGCCGCCGGCAATCTGGACGCGCTCGCCGCCGCGGGCGGCCTGCCCGGCAAGCGGCTGGTCGCCGGGGTCGTCAACGGCCGCAACATCTGGCTCAACGATTACGAGAAGTCGCTGGCCACGCTCGGTACGCTGCTGGGCCTGGCCGGTCAGGTCGATGTGGCCGCCTCCTGCTCCCTGCTGCACGTACCGCTCGACGCCACTGCCGAGCGCGACATCGACCCGCAGGTGCTGCGCTGGCTCGCGTTCGCCCGGCAGAAGTGCAGCGAGATCGCCACCCTCGCCCGCGGCCTCGCGCAGGGCACCCACGCGATCGCCGCCGAACTGGCCGCCAACCGCGCGGACCTGGCCTCCCGCGCCGGTTCCGCGATCACCCACGATCCCGCCGTACGGGCCCGGGCCGCCGCCGTCACCGACGCCGACGGCCGCCGCTCGGCACCGTACGCCGAGCGGGCCACCGCCCAGCGGGCCCACCTGGGCCTGCCCCTGCTGCCGACCACCACCATCGGCTCCTTCCCGCAGACCGCCGCACTGCGCACCGCCCGGGCCGACCTGCGCGCGGGGCGGATCGGCACGGCCGGGTACGAGGAGCGCGTCAAGAGCGAGATCCGCGAGGTGCTCTCCTTCCAGGAGGAGGCGGGCATCGACGTCCTCGTGCACGGCGAGCCCGAACGCAACGACATGGTGCAGTACTTCGCCGAACAGCTGACCGGCTACCTCGCCACGCAGCACGGCTGGGTCCAGTCGTACGGCACCCGGTACGTCCGCCCGCCGGTCCTCGCCGGAGACATCTCGCGGCCCGAGCCCATGACGGTGCGGTGGACGACGTACGCGCAGTCGCTCACCGACCGGCCCGTCAAGGGGATGCTGACCGGCCCGGTCACCATGCTCGCCTGGTCCTTCGTCCGGGACGACCAGCCGCTCGCCGACACCGCCCGCCAGGTGGCGCTGGCCCTGCGCGACGAGGTCGGCGACCTGGAGGCGGCCGGTACCCGGGTCATCCAGGTGGACGAACCGGCCCTGCGCGAGACGCTGCCGCTGCGCACCGCCGGCCGGGCGGCCTACCTGGCCTGGGCCACCGAGGCGTTCCGCCTCACCACCGGCGGGGTGCGGGACCGGACGCAGATCCACACGCACATGTGCTACGCCGAGTTCGGCGACATCGTCCAGGCCATCGACGACCTCGACGCCGACGTGATCAGCCTGGAGGCCGCCCGCTCCCACATGCAGGTGGCCCGCGAACTGGCGGAACACGGCTACCCGCGGGAGGCCGGCCCCGGCGTGTACGACATCCACTCGCCGCGCGTGCCGAGCGCCGAGGAGGCGGCGAGCCTCCTGCGCAAGGGCCTCGACGCCATCCCGGCCGAGCGCCTGTGGGTCAACCCGGACTGCGGCCTGAAGACCCGCGGCTGGCCCGAGACCCGCGCGTCCCTGGAGAACCTCGTCGCGGCCGCACGCACGGTGCGGGCGGAGCTGCCCTCGTCCTGACGCGGTGGCGGGCCGTCCGCCGCCGGAGGCGGGCGGCGGACGGCCCGCGGCAGAATGTTCCGTAAACTGCTGTTTTTCGCGACGCACCGAGGAACCGCAGTTGACCCCGTATTCCCTGGCGTTCTACCTGGACGTCGTCACCACCGGTACCGTTCTCGGCCTGCGGCACACCGATGCGCCCGGCCGCGTGGCCGAGGTACTGGGGCCGGACTTCGGTGAGAACCTGTTCAGTGAGCACAGCCTGGGCTATTCCTATGCCCTGCCCGAATTCTTCTGGGACCGCGCATCCGGTGACGCGCCCTGGACGGGTCACCATTTCACCTTGCAGGTGCACAGGCTGGCCCACCGGAGTCGTGACCATGTCGACGAGGCGATCCGCGCCCGGTACGGGCGCTTCGCTCCCAGGCTGCGGTTCGAGAAGCTGCGGCGGCTGCTGGAACGGCGCGGCGTTCCGCTGGTGGAGGTCCCGGATCCGTGGAACGCGCCGCACTACCGGATGTTCTGGCAGCCGGAGTCCCAGGTCTCCGTCTGCGTCGTCAGTTGCTACGGCGAGTTCCTCACACCGGACCGTCTGCGGGTCGGCGACGTGTACCACATCCAGGCACCGATGACCGCCGAACAGGTCGAGGCGCGAAGGGCGCGGGCCACCGCTCAGGGGCTTGGGAACAGCGGCTGACCGGCGCGTCGGCGGATTGGCAACGTTGGCAACGGCGCGGGGAAAGATGCGCGGACATTGGCAACAGGCCACGATTGCCGGTCTTCGGCGCCCCTGCGAGAGTCTTCGTACGGCCGGCGGCCGACGGCCGCACACACGGCCAGGGCTGAGGGGCCCTGGCGTGCCGCCGGGGTGAGGGTTCCGGTCGCAGAGCGGGCGGGCGCGGAGCAGGACTGAGGCTGCTCCGCGCCCGCCCGTGGCAGCGACAGGGGGCCGTTCCGAGGAGCGGTCAGCTCTTCTCCGCGCTCTCCAGGACGATCTGCAGCTCGACCTCCTGGTCGCCCGAGACCGTGCCTTCCGTACGGACGGAGAACGCGCGCGTCAGCACGTCCCGCAGCCGGTCCACGGCCAGGTGGCTGCCCTGGAGGTCGGCGGTGACGGCGGCGGACAGGTCCGCGTTCGGCCGGACGTCGCCGCGCACTTCCGAGGTCTCGAACGTCTCGGTCCAGACCGTCGGGTGTCCGGGCTGCTTCCGCTGGTCGTGCGCGGTGTCGCCGTCGGCCCGGTCGGAGGCGAAGCAGCTGCGCAGGGTGCTGAGCACGGTCTCGGCGTCGGCCGTGGACTGTGCGCTGAGCACGACCTCGGCCGGCTCGGCGTTGTGGGGTGTGCGGGTCATGTGGGCTGTGTCCTCTCCGCGCTGTGCTTCGGTGGGGTGCGGCGGGCTTCCTTGGCCGCCCGTTGGGGTACGACGGTGTACTTGGGGTCCTCGGCGGAGGCGATGCCGGCCGCGAAGATCCCGAAGCGGGTGCAGGCGGAGCCGGCCAGCAGGGCCAGGCCGCCCGCGGCCGCCAGCGTGCGGGACCGGCCTCCGCACGCGGCACCCACGGCGGCACCGGCCGCGGTGAGCGTCCGCGCCGTACGGAGCAGTGTGCCGGCCCGCCCCTGGTGCCAGGTCTCCGCGACCATGCCGAGGCGCCGTTCGGCGGCCTTGGTGACCGCTTCGTCGGCGACCGCGGCCAGTACCGCGGCGCAGCGGGCGGGCGCGGTCTCCCGTACGGGGCCGACGACGAGCGCCATGCCGGAGGCGGCGGCCGTCGCCGACGCCGCGAACAGGTACGGGAGTTCGCGGTGCGCGCCGTGCCAGGCGGGGACGGCGGTGTCCGCCGCGAGGACCGCGGTGTAGGTGGCGACGGCCGGTCCGAGGAGCGCGGCGGCGCCGGTCGCCACGGCGCCCGCCCGGGGCAGCCGCCCGGTGACCGCGGAAGCCGCCGCGGCGCCCGCGGCGGGCCCGTAGGCCGCCAGCAGCCAGGAGCCGACGCTCATCGGCGAGGTCGGCTTGAGCACCCGCAGCATGTTCCCGAACCGGCTCGGCCTGCCGAGGTCGTTGACGAGCGCGGCGGTGGACAGGGTGACCGCCGCGAGCGAGGAGACCTTCATGGCGGTGGCGGTGGCGGTGCGTCCGGTCGCGTGCGCTCCGGCGGCCAGCACCGATCCGGCACCGGCCAGCCCGCCGAGGAAGAAGTAGCCGGCGATGTCCCGGGCGCGCCAGGCGGGCGCCTTGATGACGGGTCTGCCGTAGTACGACGCGAACTCGGCGGGCGGCGCCATCAGCTGCTCGCCGCGCCCGCCCCGGCCACGTCTGCCGCCCTTGCGCCGTCCTCGCCCGTCGGCGCCCGGCCCGCCCCGCAGCATCTCCGGCGCGGCGTCGCGCCCCGGGCGCCCGCCCTCGGAGCCCTCGCGGGTCACATCGGAACGGTTCATCCGTTCATCGCCTTCCCTTGCGGACGGTGGCACTGCCGAGGTGCTTCAGCGCGGGCCCGGCGAACGCCAGCGCGACGCCGCCGGCCAGCGTGAGCGCCGCGGCGCCCGCGTGTTTCCACATGGCGGGCAGGTCGCGGGTGGTGACGACGGGGTCCGGTGGCAGCCCGTAGATCTCGGGTTCGTCGAGGAGCAGGAAGAACGCGCCGTCCCCGCCGACGCCGTCGGTGGGCTCGTGCCCGTACAGCCGCGCGTCGGTGACGCCTGCGGCGTGCAGCTGGTCGACGCGGAGCGCGGCCCGTTCGCGCAGTTCGTCCAGCGGCCCGTACTGGATGGACTCGGTCGGGCACGCCTTGGCGCAGGCGGGTTCCTGCCCGGCGCCGAGCCGGTCGTAGCACAGGGTGCACTTGAAGGCGCGGCCGTCGGAGGGGCGTTGTTCGATGACGCCGTACGGGCAGGCGGGTACGCAGTAGCCGCAGCCGTTGCAGATGTCCTCCTGGACGACGACGGTGCCGAATGCGGTGCGGAAGAGCGAGCCGGTGGGGCAGACGTCCAGGCACGCGGCGTGCGTGCAGTGCTTGCACACGTCGGAGGCCATCAGCCAGCGCAGTTCGCCGCCGGAGTCCGCCGTGTCGCTTGCCGTGCGCGCGCCGTCGGTGTCCGTCCCGTCGGCCAACGGCAGTTCCGTACGCCCTTCGGGAGACGGCACCGGCTGTTCGATGAAGGCCACGTGCCGCCACGTCGAGGCCCCCAGCCCCTGCGTGTTGTCGTAGCTCATGCCCGAGAGGGACAGCCCGTCCTCCGGCAGGGCGTTCCACTCCTTGCAGGCCACCTCGCAGGCCTTGCAGCCGATGCAGACCGAGGTGTCGGTGAAGAAGCCCGTCCGGGGCGGTGCCGCGGAGTGTCCGGCGTCTCCGGCCGGGTCCGGCTCGACGCCGCTGAGCAGGTGGGTGCCGGTCAGGTGGTCGGTCACGCGCGTGGCTCCGTTCCAGTGGTCTCGTCGATGCCGGCGCGCCGCCGGTAGGCCGCGACCAGCTCCGGCAGCTCGGGGCCGCGCGGCCGGCGGCCGGGCCGGATGTCGGCGGTGAGCGCCTTGTCCTCCTGGATGTGGGCGTTGGGGTCGAGGGCGATGGCCACCAGTTCGTTGGCGGCGTCGCCGCTGACCACGCCGTTGGGCCCCCAGTGGAAGGGCAGGCCGATCTGGTGGACCGTACGGCCCTGGACGGTCAGGGACGCGATCCGGCGGGTGACCATGACGCGCGCCTCGATGGCGTTGCGCGCGGTGATGATGGTGGCCCAGCCCAGGTGTTCCAGGCCGCGTTCGGCGGCGAGCTGCGGCGAGATCTCGCAGAACATCTCCGGCTGGAGTTCGGCGAGGTAGGGCGACCAGCGGCTCATGCCGCCCGCGGTGAAGTGTTCGGTGAGCCGGTGGGTGGTGACGATGTACGGGTAGACACCGGCGCCGGGTTCGTCGCCGCTGGGGTGGTAGCGGTTGCCTTCGTGGGGGTGCAGGCGGCGGACCGGTGAGCGCGGTGTGGACGGGTACAGGGCGTTGCCGAACGGGGAGTCCTGCGGCTCGTAGTGGGTGGGCAGCGGCCCGTCCACCAGGCCTGCGGGTACGTACAGCCAGCCCTTGCCGTCGGCCTGCATGATGAACGGGTCGTCGCCGCGCAGCGCGTCGGGGCCGGTCGCGCCCTCCGGCGGTTCGTAGCCGGGTGCACGGTCGGGGATGAAGTCCGGGACGTCGTGGCCGGTCCACCGGCCTTCGGCCGCGTCCCACCACACGTACGCCTTGCGTTCGCTCCACGGGGTGCCGTCGGGGGCGGCCGACGCGCGGTTGTAGAGGATGCGGCGGTTGGCGGGCCAGGCCCAGGCCCACTCCTCGGCGACCCAGTCCTGCTCGGTGTGCGGCTTCTTGCGGGCCGCCTGGTTGACGCCGTCCGCGTACACGCCGCAGTAGATCCAGCAGCCGCACCGCGTCGAGCCGTCGTCCTTCAGCTCGGTGTACGCGCTCAGCGGGGCGCCGTCCGGGCCGGTTCCGTTGATCTCGGCGAGCACGGCGTCGGCGACCGGTTCCCGCAACGGCCCTTCCACCGGATAGTCCCAGGTCAGGTCCTGTACCGGCCGATCCATGGGGTCGGTGGAGGCGGCCAACTTCGCCTTGATGCGCCGGCCGAGGTGGTACATGAACCACAGGTCGCTGCGGGCGTCGCCCTCGGGTTCGACGGCCGTGTGGTGCCACTGCACCCAGCGGTTGGTGTTGGTGAAGGAGCCGGACTTCTCGGTGTGCGCGGCGGCCGGGAAGAAGAAGACCTCGGTGCCGATGTCCTCGGTGCGCAGTTCGCCGGTGTCGATCTCGGGACCGTCCTGCCACCAGGTCGCCGACTCGATGAGCGAGAAGTCCCGGACGACCAGCCACTCCAGGTTGGCCATGCCCAGGCGCTGCAGGCGGGCGTTGGCGGAGCCGACGGCGGGGTTCTCGCCCATCAGGAAGTAGCCCTTGCAGACGCCGTCGAGCTGGGCCATGACGGTCTCGTACGTGGCGTGCGCGCCGGTCAGGCGGGGCAGGTGGCCGAAGCAGAAGTCGTTGTCGGCGGTGGCCGCGTCGCCGTAGTACGCCTTGAGCAGGCTGACGAAGTAGGCCCGCATGTCGCCCCAGAAGCCCTTGACCGTACGGGTCGCCTCGACGAACGTGTCCAGGTCCTCGTGCGCGTGGGCGTGCGGCATCGGCAGGTAGCCGGGCAGCAGGTTGAAGAGGGTGGGGATGTCGCTGGAGCCCTGGATGGAGGCGTGGCCGCGCAGCGCCTGGATGCCGCCGCCGGGCCGGCCGATGTTGCCGAGGAGCAGTTGCAGGATGCCGGCGGCCCGGATGTACTGCGCGCCGACCGAGTGCTGGGTCCAGCCCACCGCGTAGCAGAAGGCGCTGGTGCGGTCGCGGCCCGAGTTGGCGGTCAGCTCCTCGCACACCCGCAGGAACGTCTCCCGCGGCACCCCGCAGATCCGCTCGACCATGTCGGGGGTGTAGCGGGCGTAGTGGCGTTTGAGGATCTGGTAGACGCAGCGCGGATGGGTCAGGGTCTCGTCGCGCGGCGCCTGCTGTCCGGTGCGGGCACCGCCGGAGCCGTGCGTCTCGGAGCCGCCGGCCTCCTGGACGCGCTTCTCGTACAGCTCGTCGACCTCGCCCGACGGCGCCTGGACATCGACGCCCTCGTACTGCCAGCTGAGGGTGTCGTAGTGGGATCCGTCCTGGTCCAGGCCGGAGAAGACGCCGTCCAGGTCCTCGGTGTCCCGGAAGTCCTCGCCGACCAGGGTGGCGGCGTTGGTGTAGTTCAGGACGTACTCGCGGAAGTCCTTCTCCTCGGTCAGTACGTGGTTGATGATGCCGCCGAGGAACGCGATGTCGCTGCCCGCCCGGAGGGGGACGTGCAGGTCGGCCAGGGCGCTGGTCCGGGTGTAGCGGGGGTCGACGTGGATGACGCGGGCGCCGCGGGCCTTGGCCTCCATCACCCACTGGAAGCCGACGGGGTGCGCCTCGGCGAAGTTGGAGCCCTGGATGACGATGCAGTCGGCGTGCTGGAGGTCCTGCATGAAGGTGGTCGCGCCGCCGCGTCCGAAGGAGGTGCCGAGGCCGGCGACGGTGGAGCTGTGGCAGACCCGGGCCTGGTTCTCCACCTGGACCACGCCGAGGCCGGTCAGCAGCTTCTTGATGAGGTAGTTCTCCTCGTTGTCGAGGGTGGCGCCGCCGAGGCTGGCGATGCCCATCGTGCGTGCCGTGCAGAGCCCCTCGTCGGACTCCCACTCCCAGGTGCGGCGGCGGGTCTCCACGACCCGGTCGGCGACCATGTCCATGGCCGTCTCCAGGTCCAGCGGCTCCCAGTCCGTGCCGTACGGGCGCCGGTAGAGCACCTGGTGGCGGCGGGAGGACCCGGTGGTGAGCTGGAGCGTCGCCGAGCCCTTGGGGCAGAGCCGGCCGCGGCTGACGGGTGAGTCCGGGTCGCCCTCGATCTGGACGACCTTCTCGTCCTTGACGTACACCTGCTGGCCGCAGCCGACCGCGCAGTACGGGCAGACGGAGCGCACCATCCGGTCGGCGGAGTCCGTGCGGGGGCGCAGCCGCTCCGTGTACGGCGACATCGCGGCGCGGCCACGGCCCAGCGGGTCGCCCCCGGTCAGCTGCCGGTACACGGGCCAGTCGCGAACCCGTTTGCGCACGCCCATCGCTCTTCCTCCAGCGCGTCTGCGGTCTGCCACGGCGGGTGCCCCGGCGGCGGGTGCCTCCTCAAAGGCTCGCCCGCCGGAGCCCTGGCTGCGAGCGGGGGCGGCAAGCGGGGCACCGGGGCGGCGGGCCGGTGCCGCCGGTGCCCGACCGGCGGTGCGAGGGCGGGTTCCCCGGGCCGGGCCGGGGAAACCCGTACGGACCGGCGAAGATCCAACGGAGTCGCGGTGCGCCCGGCCGGTGCCGCCGCCGGCGCGCCCGCGTGCTTGCCGTACGGGTGAGTACGCGCCCGTCCGTCGCCGTACGGGTGAGCGGCGCCACGGGCGGAATCGGGCGGTGCGGTGATTGACCCGTCCGGGCCCGGGGAACCCCTGGCGCATGGCTGTCGATCACACGCAGGCACCGGTCCTGGAGGCGCTGGCCCGCTATCGGGAGGCCGGGGAGGTCTCCTTCACCCCGCCGGGGCACAAGCAGGCCCGCGGCGCCGACCCCATGGTGCGGGAAGTGCTGGGCGACGCGGTCTTCCTCGGCGATCTGCTGGCCTCCGGCGGCCTGGACGACCGGCTGAGCCGGGGCCGGGTGCTGGAGCGGGCCGAGGCGCTGATGGCGGACGCGGTGCACGCCTCGCACACGTTCTTCTCGACCTGCGGCAGTTCCCTGTCCGTCAAGGCGGCGATGCTGTCCGTCGCGGGGCCGCACGAGAAGCTGCTGGTCGGCCGGGACGCGCACAAGTCCGTGGTGTCGGGTCTGATCCTGTCCGGCGTCCGGCCGATCTGGCTGGACCCGCAGTGGGACGCGGAGCGCCGGATCGCCCATCCGCCGTCGGTGGAGGCGTTCGAGCGGGCCTTCGAGGAGCATCCCGACGCCCGCGGGGCGCTGGTGACCAGCCCCACGCCGTACGGCGCGTGCGCGGACCTGAGCACGCTGGCGGAAGTGTGCCACCGGCGTGGGCGCCCGCTGATCGTGGACGAGGCGTGGGGCGCGCACCTGCCCTTCCACCCGGACCTGCCGTCCTGGGCGATGGACGCCGGGGCCGACGTCTGCGTGACGAGCATTCACAAGATGGGCAGCGGGCTGGAGCAGGGCTCGGTGTTCCACCTGGGCGGCGACCTGATCGAGCCGACCGTGCTGAAGTCCCGGGCGGACCTGTTCGACACGACCAGCCCTTCGGTGCTGCTGTACGCCGGTCTGGACGGCTGGCGGCGGCAGATGGCCCTGCGGGGCCGGGATCTCATCGGGCGGGCCCTGGACCTGGCCGCGCGGGTACGGGCCGACATCGAGCGGATCGACGGGTTGCACGTCAACGACCGGGCCGACTTCTGCGGTCCGGGGCTGGCCGACGACTTCGACCCGCTGCCCGTGGTGATCGACGTCAGCGGACTGGGCACGTCCGGCTACCGGGCCGCCGACTGGCTGCGCGAGCACCGCTCCATCGACGCCCACCTCGCCGACCACCGGCGGATCAGTGCCCAGCTCACCCACGGCGACGACGACACGACCGCCGGGATGCTGCTCGACGCCCTGCGCGACCTGTCGCGGCACGCCGCGGACCTGCGGCCGGTCCCGGAGGTCGAGGTGCCGACGCCGGGCGAACTGCGGCTGGAGCAGGTGTGCCTGCCGCGCGACGCCTACTTCGGCGAGGTCGAAGACGTACCGGCGGACGCGGCGGCCGGCCGGATCGTGGCCGAGATGCTGACGCCCTATCCGCCGGGCATCCCGGCCGCGCTGCCCGGCGAACGGCTCGACGAGCCGGTGGTGCGCTACCTGACGAGCGGGGTGCGGGCCGGGATGAACGTGCCCGACGCGGCCGACCCCGAACTGAAGACCATTCGGGTGCTCGTGGAAGGGAACGGCTGACATGCGTACGGCGCTCATCGTGATCGACATGATCAACACGTACGAACACGAGGATGCCGAGCAGCTGTTGCCGTCGGTGCGCGACGCGCTGCCCGGCATGCTGCGCGTGCTGGAGCGGGCGCGCGCGAAGGACTCGGACGTCGAAGTCATCTACGTCAACGACAACTTCGGCCGGTGGCGCTCGCACCACGACGAGATCCTGCGTACGGCGCTGGACGGTCCGCACGCCGACCTGGTGGAGCCGCTGCGCCCCGACGACGCCTCGCTGTTCGTGGTCAAGGCCCGGCACTCGATCTTCTACGAGACGCCGCTGGAGTACCTGCTGGGCCAGCACGGCATCGGGCGGATAGTGCTCTGCGGCCAGGTGACCGAGCAGTGCGTGCTGTACTCGGCCCTCGACGCGCACATCCGCCACCTGGAGGTCACGGTCCCGCGTGACGCGGTGGCCCACATCCACGCCGATCTCGCCGACGCCGCCCTGCGGATGATGGAGCGGAACATGGGCGCGGACGTGACGGATTCGAGGGCGGAGAAGCTGTTCGGGTGAGCCGTGGCACCCCTTCGCACCCGAATGGTCGATATGTCGACTTAGGAGTACTTTGGGAGGTGGCATCGGGGGCATCACCGGACCTTGGTGATGACATCTCTTCGAGGGAGCGAATGATGCTTGCCCAGACTCTCCAGCCCACCGGCCTCACCCTCGACAAGGAAGCACTCGGGTGGGTGGCGGCCCAGCCCGAAGCGCCGCTGAGCGACGCGCCAATTCCCACACCGGAAGCCGTCGGCGGCGGATGGGGCGTTCTGGCGCTGGGCCTCCTCCTCTCGCCCAAGGAGCCGAAGGAAACGAAGCGCCGGTGACCACCGAGCGCTCACGCACCGCCCACAGCGAATCGGCCGACCAGTTGGCCCGTCGCGCCCTCGGCACCCTGCGCGGTGCCGGGGGCGCCACTGTGGCCGCGGACCATGTCGAAGCCTCGGGCGTGGAGGCAGGCGGCGACCCGGCCGTGGCGCTGGGCGCGGTCCGCATCGTGGGAGCGGATGTCCTCGCACCGTATGTACTGACCGGTCAGAGCCCGCCGCCCGGTGAGACATCCGCCATCGGTCTGGCACTGAGTGCCTTGCCGCCGGCCGAGCCGCCTCCCCCGGCACCGCCCGAGGGAGCCGAGGCGGCGTGGACCATGGCCTGGGTCGACTGGGGCCTCGTCACGGTCCTGGCACGCGTCGACCCCGCCGGCTCTCCCGTGCGGGCGGCGCCCCTCCCCCAAGGCCCTCCCCGGTGTGACGACGACGCGCCGCGACGCATGCCGCTCACCGCATCCGGAACCGAGACCGCGGGCAGTGGCATACGGGAAGGCTGGGTGCCTTGGTCCATACGCATGGGAAAGCTGGCCTCGCTCGCCCTGCCGGGACTGGACGGGCCCGTGCACGCCGCCGCCAAGTCCGGCGTTCTGGCGCTGGCCCGCGGTGCCACCCGGGCCACGCTCCGGCGCGACTTCCCGACCGCCGCGCGCATCACCCGCTGGCTGGCCTGGCTGCACGCCGAAGGAGTCCCCGTGCCCTTCGACCCCGCGCCCCTGACGGAACACACCCCCCTGTTCGGCGGCAGCGACCGCGCGGCCCTGGACACCGCGATCGCCCGCCGGCTGCTCGGCCTGGAGCCCGTATGAGCACCGCCCCGGCGCGTACCGCGCACGACATCAGCTCCCGCGCCCTGACCTGGCTGCACGCCAACCGCGAGTACGGGGCGCTCTCCGACATCCCCCGCGCCGACCTCCTCGACGACGCGGACGCCTACAAGGCGATCGGCGAAACGACGCTCGCCGCGTCCCTGGTCCTACGGAGCGGCGTCGCCGGTACGAACGAACTCGCCCTCGCGCGCGAGCTGCTGGAGTACTGCTGGCAGCAACTGGGCGAAGGCTCGCTCCTGTACGAGCGGCTGCTGCGGCATCCCCTCAAGACCGACCCCATCGAGACATACTCCCACTTCGCCCGCGGCGGTTACCAGGTCCCGCAGCTGGACCGGCTGATCGCCCACACCGTCACGCTGCGGTCGACGCACGCCGTGGAACACGTCCCCAACCGGCGGCTCGCGGTGGCCAACGCCGTACGCGTCGTCGGGTTCGACCACGGCCCAGGAGCCCACGACTGGGCGGGCCTGACCCGGGACACCTGGCTCGGCGCGCTGCCCGAGCCCTGGCACATCGACTGGCTGACCGCGTACGCCGTCACCCACACCGTCTTCCACCTCACCGACTGGGGGCGGCTGCCCGACGGGGTGCCGGCGGACCTCGCGGAGTACCTCACCCGGTGGCTGCCGGCCTGGACCGACATCTGGGCGGAGACCGGCCACTGGGACCTCATGGCCGAGCTGATGATCATCGGCACCTGCCTGCCCGAGCCGCGCACCGAGGCCGACGACTGGCACCGGCTGGCCGCCGTCCAGCACGACGACGGGCTGGTGCCCCGCGACGACGAGCCCGTGGAGGGTGACGCGGCCGAGCGCTTCGACGCCCACCAGCACCCCACCGTCGTGGCCGTCGTCGCGGGAACCACGGCCCTCACCCGGGCGCTGGACGCCCCGGCACGGCCCGGTACGTGATGACCGGCACGCCGGCCGCGGCCCACGCCGGGGAACCCGCCCCGGTGCGCGCCGCGCTCGAAGCGCTGCTGTCGGCGGCCCCCGGCGCGAGCGCCGTCGCCGTCGGTCTGTACCGGGGCGGGCAGCGGTGCTTCGCCGTCCGGGGCAGCACCGCGTTCGAGGGCGGCGTGCCGGTCGAGCCGTCCACCCGCTTCGAAATCGGCTCGCTCACCAAGGCGTTCACCGCCCTGCTCTTCGCCGAGCTGGCCGCCAGGGGCGACGCGGGCCACCACGACCCCGCCGCCCGCTTCCTGCCGCCGGGCACGCGCGTCCCCGTACGCGGCACGGAGATCACCCTCACCCACCTGGCCACCCACACCTCGGGCCTGCCCCGGCTGCCTCCGGGGCTGTTGCGCTCCGGTGCCCGCCGGCTCCTCTCGAATCCCTACGCCGCCTTCACGCGCGCGGACGTCCTGCGGGCGCTGGCCCGCACCCGGCCGCGGTGCCGGCCGGGCACCCGGGTGCACTACTCGAACTTCGGCGTCGGCCTCTTGGGGCACGCCCTGTGCGGCGCGTCCGGCGGGCTGCCGTACGAGGACCTGCTCGCCTGCCGCGTCCTGCGCCCGCTCGGCCTGCACGACTCCGGCGCCTCGCCCGACCCGCCACCCGGCGTCACCCAGGTCACCGGCTACTGGCACCGCCGGCCCCGGCCGCCTTTCCGCATCCCGGGCCTGCCCGGCGCGGGCGCCGTACGCGCCAGCGCGCGCGATCTCCTCACGCTCATCGAGGCGCTGCTCGAACCGGGCACGGCCGCCGTCACCGGCGTGCCGTCCGCCCCCATGCGCACCGCCCTGGAGGACGTCGTCCGCCCCCGGCTCGTCGTGCCGCGCGGTACGGCACAGCTCGCCCTCGTCTGGAACATCCGGCCCCGCCCCGACGGCTCACGCCTGTATCACCACTCGGGCGGTACCCGCGGCTGCACGGCCTTCGCCGGATTCAGCCCGCGGCACGGCACCGCGCTGGTAGCCCTGGCCAACTGCTCGTCGGGCCATGGAAACCCCCTGGTCCAGCGGGCGTACGACACACTGACGGACCAGATCCGTACAAGTTGAGAGCCCCGGTCGGCGGCCCGCCTACCCGTACGCCTCCCCGCCCACCTCCAGCCCCGCCGAGCCCGCCGTCGTATCGGCCAGCCAGCCCCGGAACGCCTCCAGGTCGGACTCCGGAAGCCCCACCTCGATGCGTACGTCGGCCCCGTAGGTCACCTCGCGCACGGCCCGGCCGGTGGTCCGCAGGTCGTTCTCCACCCGCCCCGCGCGCTGGTGATCGACCGTGACGGTGACCAGCCGGAAACGCTGCCGGGTGACCGTGCCGAGCGCATCCAGGGCCTCCCCCACGACACCCCCGTACGCCCGGATCAGCCCGCCGGCCCCCAGCTTGATGCCGCCGAAGTAGCGGGTGACCACCGCGACGACGTACCGGACCTCGCGGCGCACCAGCATCTGCAGCATGGGAACGCCCGCCGTCCCCCCGGGCTCCCCGTCGTCACTCGCCTTCTGCACCCCGCCGTCGGCCCCGAGGACATACGCGAAGCAGTTGTGCCGCGCCGTGGGATGCTCCCTGCGCACGCGCGCGATGAAGTCCTGCGCCTCGGCCTCGGTCGCGACGGGGGCGAGCGAACAGATGAAGCGGGACTTGTTGATCTCGATCTCGTGAACACCCTCGCGCGCGAGAGTCCGATACTGCTCCTGCATCAGGCCAGCCTATGCGCCACCGGAACCACCCGTGACCCGGCGTACGCGACCGGCGTCAGCGGGAATCCTCAGCACCTCGCGCACGTTCTCCGGTCAAGACGGCCGCCGGGCGCGGCCCCGGCCGACGGGCCCCGGCCCGACCTACGGGAGGCAACTGTGTACGGCGATCCGGCGACGATCCGCAGGATCCTGCGGGACACCGGCGACACCTGGGCCGTCGTGGGCCTGTCCACCAACCGCGCCCGCGCCGCGTACGGCGTCGCCGGCGTCCTTCAGCGCTACGGCAAGCGCATCGTCCCGGTGCACCCGAAAGCCGAACCGGTCCACGGCGAACAGGGCTACCCGTCCCTGGCCGCGATCCCGTTCCCGGTCGACGTCGTGGACGTCTTCGTCAACAGCGACGCCGCGGGTGCCCTCGCCGACGAGGCGGTGGGCATCGGCGCCAAGGCCGTCTGGTTCCAGCTCGGTGTCATCGACGAGGCGGCGTACGACAGGGTCAGGGGCGCCGGCCTGGACATGGTGATGGACCGCTGTCCGGCCATCGAGATACCCCGGCTGGGCTGAAGGGCGCTGCGTTCGGGGCTGTGCCGCCGGCTCTCAGGGCGCGCGGTCGATCATCCGGTCGGTCCGTCCGGGGCATACGGAGCATACGGGGCGTACGGGCTCTCGCGGTGACGTTCTCGCGGGCTGCGAGCCAGGCCGCGGCCCGTTCGCCGTCCTCGCCGCAGGCGCGGGGCACCGTTACCGCCCGTCCTACTCCCCCGGCACCGTCCCCAGCCCGTCGAGCACCGTGGCGCCGGGGAGTTCAGCGAGGGCCTTGCCCGGGACGATGAGTTTGCCGCGGCGGCTGCCGCTGCCGATGAGCACGGACGGGGTGTCCGCCACGGCGGCGTCCAGGAGCAGTGGCCAGCCTTCGGGGAGCCCGATCGGTGTGATGCCGCCGTACTCCATGCCGGTCTCGCCGACGGCGGTGTCCATGGGGGCGAAGGATGCCTTGCGGGCGCCGAGTCGGCGCCGTACGGCTCCGTTCACGTCGACCCGGGTGTGCGAGAGGACCACGCAGGCGGCGAGCGTGACCGCGCCGCCGCGCTTGCCCGCGACGACGACGCAGTTCGCCGACTGTTCCAGGAGCCACGGGCCGTGGTGCTCGACGAGGACGGCGGTGTCCGCGATGGCGGGGTCGGTGTCCACGTAGTGGAACTGTTCGACGGGTACGGTGCCCTGCCAGCCGCGGATCGCGGCGGCGACCGGGCCGGTCAGCAGGTCCAGGCAGGCCGTGGCGGGCCGTATGCCGTCGAAGGCGTCCATGGGCTCGGGCATGGCGCCAAGCTAACAGTCCGCCCGGACCGTACGACGGGCCGTCTCAGCTGGTGAGCGGGGTGAGCACGGCCCTGCGCACACGGGACGGCACCGCGGCGCCCGGCGTCTCAGCGGTGCCGCTCGATGAGCGTGCGGGCCATGTCCTGCGCCCGCCGGGCGGCCTCGGTGTCGCCCTCGGCCGCCGAGATGATCGAGCCCTTCATGAGGATGTGCCAGGAACGGGCGAAGTTCTCGGTGTCCCGGAGCCCGGCCTCCTCGGCGAGGGTCCGCACGACGGTGCGGATGTTCTCCAGGTGGCCGATGCTCGCCTTGCCCAGCGGGTGCTCCCAGCCCATTTCGAGCAGGACGTTGATGAAGGCGCAGGCGTCGAAGTCGGGCCGGCGAAACCACTCGTCGAACACGTCGAAGACGGCCAGGAGCCGTTCCTCCGGGTCCGCGCCCCGCCGCCGCGCGCCGGCCTCCACGAAGCCCCGGGTCCAGCGCTCCTCGCGGCGTTCGAGGAAGGCCAGCACGAGGGCGTCCTTCGAGGGGAAGTTGCGGTAGAGCGTGGCCTTGGCCACCCGGGAGCGGGCGATCACCTCGTCGACGCCGACCGCGCGGATGCCCCGCCGGGAGAACAGCTCGTAGGCCGTCTCAAGGATGCGCTCGCGTGCCTGGGCGGGCGGACGGACTGCCGGCACCGTGGTTCCGGCGGCCGTCGCGTCCCCTGGAGCCATCGTGTCCCCCTGACAACGTGGTGGTGATTGTGGACAGGCTCGTCCGACCCTGACACGGTAAGGGCATGGCCTCTGAGACAGAACTGTCTGGCCCGGACTTCCTGAACATCTTGACGGTCCGCACCCGCCTGCACGGCGACCGGGCCGTCCTCAGCCCCAGAGGGGAGATCGACTGCGCCTCCGTCAGCCTTCTCGACCAGGCCCTGGCCGGGCTGCCGCCCATGACCAGCAGCGTCACCCTGGACATCGCGGACGTCACCTTCATGGACTCCGCGGGTCTGCACTTCGTGGAGCGGCTGCACGCCTTCGGTCACCGGCGCCGTATCCGGGCCCGCACCCGTAACTGAGGCGGCCAGCCCAGCCGGCTCCGCGCAACCGCCCGCCGTCCCTGACCTTCCCGGTTGTCCGCCGCCGGCCCCGTCCGGGCGGCGCCGGGGGTGGCCGTACCGGGGCGTAGGCGGCTAGCGTCCGCGCATGGATGGAGTGCCGGCAATCTTCGATCCCTGGTCACCGGATTTCGTCGCCGACCCGTACCCGGCCTACGCCGAACTGCGGGCCCGCGGTCGGGTGCACCGCTTCGAACCCTCCGACCAGTGGCTCGTCCCGCATCATGCGGACATCTCGGCCCTGCTCCGCGACCGCCGGCTGGGCCGCACCTACCGGCACCGTTTCACGCACGAGGAGTTCGGACGCAGCGCGCCGCCGCCGGAGCACGAGCCGTTCCACGTCCTCAACGACAACGGGATGCTCGACCTGGAGGCGCCCGCCCACACCCGTATCCGCCGCCTGGTCGCGAAGGCGTTCACGCCCCGTACGGTCGAGCGGCTGCGGCCGTACGTCGCGGAGCTGGCGGACCGGCTGGTGCGGGACCTGGTCGTGGACGGCGGCGGGGACCTCAAGGCGCGGGTCGCGGAGCCGCTGCCGGTCGCGGTGATCGCCGAGATGCTCGGTGTACCGGAGGGCGACCGGCACCTGCTGCGGCCGTGGTCGGCCGCGATCTGCGGCATGTACGAGCTGAATCCGTCGGCCGGTACGGCACGGCGGGCGGTCGCCGCTTCCCGTGAGTTCTCCGCGTATCTGCGGGAGCTGATCGCCGCTCGGCGGGCGGCGCCGGGCGACGACCTGGTCTCCGGGCTGATCGCCGCGTACGACGAGGGCGAGTCGCTCAGCGAGCAGGAGATGGTCTCCACCTGTGCCCTGCTGCTGAACGCGGGGCACGAGGCGAGCGTCAACGCCACGGTCAACGGCTGGTACGCGCTCTTCCGCCACCCGGCGCAACTAGCGGCCCTGCGCGCCGATCCGGCCGGCCTGCTGCCCACGGCCGTCGAGGAGCTGCTGCGTCACGACACACCGCTCCAGCTCTTCGAACGCTGGGTGCTGGACGACATCGAGATCGACGGTACGGTCGTGCCGCGCGGCAGCGAGGTGGCGCTGCTCTTCGGCTCGGCCAACCGCGACCCGGCGGTCTTCGCCCGGCCCGACGAACTCGATCTCACCCGCAGGGACAATCCGCACCTCTCCTTCAGTGCCGGCACCCACTACTGCATCGGCGCCGCCCTGGCCCGTCTCGAACTGACCGCCTCGCTGGCCGCGTTGCTGCGCGGGGCGCCGTCCCTGCGCCTGGCCGCCACCCCGGAGCGCAGGCCGAACTTCGTGATCCGGGGGCTGAAGGAGCTGCTGGTGGAGGTCTGAGGAACCACGCCGGGCCGTGGTCAGTGGTCAGTGGTCAGTGGTCATGGTCAGGGGCAGTGGTCAAGGGCAGTGATCAGGGGCAGTGGTCAGTGGTCCCTGGTCGGCCCCTGCGGCCAGGGCGTCGGATCGGCCACCCAGCGGGCCAGCAGCCGGTCGAGGGCGGCGCGGGTCAGCGGCTTGGCCAGGTGGGCGTCGAAGCCGGCGCGTGCCGACCGGGCGCGGTCGGCGTCCTGGCTGAAGCCGGAGACGGCGATCAGCCGGGTGCGGCCGGGCGGAAGACTCTCGCGCAGTCGGCGGGCGACCTCGTGTCCGTGCACGTCGGGCAGGGCGAGGTCGCTGAGGACCAGGTCGTACGGCGCGGCGTGGGCGGCGGCCAGGCCGTCGCGGCCGGTGAGGCTGACCGTGACCGCGTCACCGTGCTGTTCCAGCAGGGCCCGGTAGGCGGTGGCGAGGTCGGTGTTGTCCTCGATGACCAGGATGCGCAGCGGCGGACGCGGCACGGCGGGGGCCGCCTCGTCCGTCGGCCGGCCGGGGTCCGGGGCGGACGGGGCGACCGGGAGCCGTACGCAGAAGCTCGCGCCGGTGCCGGGGCCGTCGCTGTGCGCCCGTACCGTCCCGCCGTGCAGTTCGGCGATGCCGCGGACGATCGGCAGTCCCAGGCCGAGCCCGCCCGCCCCGGTTCCGGCGCCCTCGGCGGCCCGCACGAAGGCTTCGAAGAGGGTCTCGGCGGTGGCCGGCCCGAACCCGATGCCGTCGCCGCTGACCGTCGTCACGGCCTGGCCGCCGCCGCCCGGCGCGTCCGCCGTCTCCAGCACGACGGCCACCGTCCCGCCGGGCCGGGTGTACTTGCAGCCGTTGCTGAGCAGGTTGGCGGTCATCTGGGCGAGCCGGACACGGTCGCCGTCGACGGGCACCGGCCGGGGCGGGAGCGAGATCCGCAGCTCGCGGTGGTTGCGGGCGTATTCGGGCCGGATGTCGTGGACGGCGGTGGCGATGACGGCCCGCAGGTCGAGGCGTTCCCTGTCCAGGTGGAGACGGCCGGTCAGGGCCTTGGCCGTGTCCAGCAGGTCGTCGGTCATCCGGATCATCTGGGTGAGCTGGCGTTGCAGTACGGCGAGGGCCGGGTGGCCGGCCGGGCTGTCGAGGGCGAGGAGTTCGACGGCGGCCTGGAGGGCGGCCAGGGGGTTGCGCAGTTCGTGCGAGAGGGTGGCGATGAAGCGGTCCTTGGCCTGCTGCTGCACGCGCAGGGTCCGGCCGGCGGCGGTCAGTGCCTCGTTGGCGCGCAGCAGCCGCTGGTTGACCTCCTGGACCTCGCGGCTGCGGGCGAACAGGTCGCTCTCCATCCGCTCCGCGCGCTCGGCCCGCTCCCGCTCGGCCGCGGCGTCCGGCTGCGGGTGCTGTCCGGGGCGGCGCATGAGGACGAAGGCGGTGACGTCCTCGACCCGGTGGACGATGTGGGTGACCGTACCGTCGGCGTCGAGCACCGGGGCGTTGACCGGGCTCCAGTAACGCTCCTCGAACGTCCCGCCGGGGTCGGCCAGGATGTCGTACCGCTGGAGCGCCATGACGTCGTGCCGGCCGGTGGCCGGCACGTTGCGCAGTGAACGGCTCAGGTTGCGCACGCCGTCCGCCGCTGAGTCGGCCGGGTTGTCGGGAAAGGCGTCGAACATCGGGCGGCCGATGAGGGCCCGGCGGTCGGTGTGGGTGGCGGACAGGTACGCCTGGTTGACCTCGACGATGCGCAGCCCGGCGTCGAGGACCAGGCAGGGCGAGGGGGTGGCGTCGAACAGCGCGCGGTAGTCGGGAGTCATGGGCCTCCTCCTCGTCCCCTCCCGTGCGCGCTCAGGAGTCCTGGGCCGCGATGTCGAGCCGGTAGCCGAAGCCGCGTACGGTCGTGATCCGTGGCGTACGGACGCCGGTGGCCGACAGTTTGCGCCGTACCCGGTAGACGTGTTCGGCGACCGTGGCCGGTGTCTGCCAGCCGTCCCTGTCCCATACCTGGTCGAGCAGCTGGGTGACGGAGAAGGTCCGGCCCGGGGTGGTCGCGAGGAACTCCACCAGTGCGCGTCCGGCGGCGCCGTACCACCCGACGGCCCCGCCGCCGTACCACCCAACGGCCCCGCACCCGACAGCCCCGCACCCGACGCGCACCACCTCGTGTTCAGTGCGGCGCTCTCGGACCTGACCGACGTCCGCGGCGGAGCCACCCCGGCCTCGCTCACCCGGCGCCTGACCACGTACTGCGTCGAACTGCTGCCCGTGGACGCCGCCGGTGTCATGCTGCTGAACCCCGCGGCCCCCGGCGCCACCGCGGACGCCCGGCCCGCCGGTCACCGCGTCGAGGTGACCGCGAGCTCCGACCCGGCCCTGCGCGAGGTGGAGCTGTACGAGGCCGGCACCGGGCAGGGCCCGTGCGTCGAGGCCCTGTTCACCGGCCGCCCGTGCGGCGTCGCGGACCTCTCCGCCGCCTGCCCGCGCTGGCCCGGACCGACCGTGCGGGCGGTGGCCGCGGGCTATCGGGCTATGTGGGCCCAGCCGATGCGCCACCTCGGACACTCCGTCGGCGTCGTCAACCTCTACCGCCGCAGCACCGGACTGCTGTCCCCGCACCACCAGGAGCGTGCCCGGAAGCTGGCGCACGCGGCCACCCTCGGCCTGCTGCTGCTCTGGGCCCGGACACTGCGCGCCGAACGCCTGCGGAAGAACCTCGGCTCCCGCATCGTCATCGAACAGGCCAAGGGCATCCTCGCCGCACGTCTCGGCCTGTCCCCGGAAGCCGCCTCCGAGGTGCTGGGCGCCCAGGCCCAGCTGCACCACTCCCCTGTGCCCGACCTCGCCCGCGCCCTGGTCGACCGGCCCGACGGCCCGTGGCCACCGCCGGCCCCCGGCACCCTGCCGCGGTGATCCCGCCCGCTACCCGGCCCCGCCGCGCACCGCTTCCTCCGGTACGTACACCACCCACACCTGGCCGGCCGCGAAGGTGAGCGGTGCGCCCGACTCCGTGGTGAAGTCCGTGCCGCCGCCGGGGGACGGCCGCGACCAACGGGCCTGGTACGCCTTGCCGTCACGCAGCACCCGGGCGGGTCCGGAGCCGGTGGTCTCGGTGTACGGGGAGTAGGCACCCCAGCGGTCGTGGTAGCGCGAGGGGCGGATCCTCACGCCCTGGACGACGACCGTGGGGGCCGCGAGCCGCTGCCCCGAGGCCGTCTTGGCAGGAGTGCCGTCCATGGACACCAGCCAGCCCTGCCGCTGCGCCGACCAGGCGAAGGTGAAGCGGGCGGCCGGGTAACGGGCCGTGTACGACGGCGTGTTGCGGCCGCCCTTCGGCGCGGCGCCGAAGCGGAACCCGATGTCGTGGGCGGTGCTCGCGCCGGGTGCCGCTTTCAGGGCGCGTTCGGGGCGGAGGTAGAGGTTGTGCGGCGCCGCGCGGTCCTGGCCGCGGAAGTAGGCCGCACCGGTCCTGCCCGGCGGCAGCGGGTACAGCGGTGCTGCTTCGACGGCGGGTTCCAGCTTCGCCTGCGTACCGGAGTAGGCGAAGGCGGGGCGGCCGAACTGGCGCAGCAGTTCGAGGTCCGACTCGCGGGCGCTGCGTACGGGGCCGACGGCCGGCGGCAGCCGCGAGGAGTAGACGGCCAGCAGTCGCGACAGCCCCGACTCGACCCGTTCCACGTAGACGATGTCGGCGGCGTCGAGGCCCGTCTGGGGACGTGCGGCGCGGACGTTGTCGATCTTCACGGCGAGTACCGGGGCGGCCCGCGCGGCCTTTCCCGTGAACGGCGAGTGCCCCGCGGGCGTGCCGCTCTGCTGACAGCCGCTGGTCACGCCGGCCAGCAGGGCACAGAGCAGCACCGCCCCGGCCGGCGCCGTAAGTCCCCGCGTACGTCTCCCCGTACGTCCCCTCGTACGTCCCTGCGCGCGCACCGCCGTCCTCCCGTCCGTGCCGCCCCGTCCGTCGAGGACACCACAGGAACGGCCGGGTGGCGAGAGGGCGCAGGCGGCGCGGGTGTCCGGTTTCCGCCCAAGGCGGCCCGGTACGCACCGCCGCGCGCCGCGATGGCATCCTGGCGGCGTGAACCGACCCGAGATCCACTTCACTGTCGCCCCCGAGCTGCGGCTCTTCGTCTCCGCCGACCGCCGCCAGGGCCGCACCGCCCTGCGCACCGACGGAACCTCCACCCTCGGACACGTCGTGGAATCGCTCGGTGTCCCGCTCACCGAGGTGGGCCGCCTGCTCGTGGACGGGCGGGAGGTGCCGGTCTCGCACGTGCCGCGGGACGGCGAGTCGGTCGAGGTGTGCGCGGTCCGGCGGCCGCAGGAGGTGCCGGGCGCCCCGCTGCGGTTCCTGCTCGACGTGCACCTGGGCACCCTCGCACGGCGGCTGCGGCTGCTGGGTGTGGACGCGGCGTACGAGAGCGCGGACATCGGCGATCCGGCCCTGGCCGCGCGGTCGGCAGCCGAGCGGCGGGTGCTGCTGTCCCGGGACCGCGGTCTGCTGCGGCGGCGCGAGAACTGGGCGGGGGCGTACGTCTACAGCGACCGCCCCGACGAGCAACTGCGCGACGTACTCGGCCGGTTCGCGCCGCGGCTCGCGCCGTGGACCCGGTGCACCGCCTGCAACGGCCTGCTGGAGGAGGCCGAGAAGGGCACGGTCGAGGAGCGGCTGGAGGGCGGTACGCGGCGTACGTACGACGTGTTCGCCCAGTGCACCGTCTGCGACCGCGTGTACTGGCACGGCGCGCACCACGCCCGGCTGGAGGCGGTCGTCGACGCCGCGGTACGCGAGTTCGGCGGCGCGGCGGCGGCCCGGGGCGGCTCTGCCGCACAGGGCTGAGCCGCTCTCCGGGCCCGGCCCTCAGGAAGCGTCGGCGGCCGCCCCGGAGACCGGCGTGGCGCGCCCCGGCTCGCCCGCCGGCGCGCCGTCCGGGCCGGCCTCCAGCGCGGCCAGGGCCATGAGTTCCCTGGACGTCACGCCTTCGGGCACCGGTACCGGCGCCGGGGTGCGCAGCGGCGGCTGCCACCCCGCTTCGGGATCCCAGGAGCGGACGACCCTGGCGGGCGCCCCGGCCACCACCGAGTGGTCGGGCACCTCGCCCCGTACGACCGCGCCGGCCGCGACCACCACGTTGCGGCCCAGCCGGGCGCCCGGCAGTATCACCGCGCCGGTCCCCACCCAGCTGCCCGGACCGACGGCGACGGGCTCGCTGCGCGGCCACTGCTTGCCGACCGGCAGTTCGGGGTCGTCGTAGCTGTGGTTGGTGGTCGTGACGTACACGCCGGGGCCGAAGAAGCAGTCGTCGCCGATGGTCAGCCGGACGTCGGCGATCACATGGCTGCCGCGGCCCAGGACGACGCCGTTGCCGAGGGTGAGGATCGGGTCGGCGCCGAGGTCGAGGCCGGGCATCATCCCGGCGGTCAGCGTGACGTCCTGGGCGATGATGCAGTACTCGCCGATCTCGATCCACGGGTCGCCGAAGACGGTGCCCTGCGGGTACGCCAGCCGGGCGCCCGCGCCGATCCGCCGGAAGCGGTACGGTCCGGGGCGCTCGGCGGTGACGGCGCCCGCCTCCCGTACCCAGCGCGCTCCGCGGTGCACCGCGCGGGACACCGTCCGGCGGCGCCACGCCGCCACGGATGAGAACACGTTCTTCTTCGGCACCCGCTCACCGTACTCAGACCGGTGCGGCACCGGCCCCGCCACCCCCTGTGATCTTCACCCCACCGGCGGCCCGGCGCCGACGGGACAGGGCCCGGCGGCCCGCCTATCGTTGGGACATGGAACCCGCCGCGCAGGCCGCCGACGGCCGTCGCGAGTCGGCCGAGGAGCGCGCCGACCGGCGGTGGACCGAGCTGCTGCAAGAGGTCAGGGTGGCCCAGACCGGTGTGCAGATCCTCTTCGGCTTCCTGCTCACCGTGGTCTTCACCCCGCGCTTCGCCACCCTCCTGCCGGTCGACAAAGCGATTTACGTGGTGACGCTGTGCCTGGGCGCGGCGGCCAACGGCGCCCTCATCGGGCCGGTCGCCTTCCACCGGTTCGTCACCGGGCAGCACCTGAAGCCGCAGACGGTCACCTGGGCGTCCCGGCTGACCATCGTCGGCATCGTGCTGCTGCTCGCCACGGTCGTCTCGGCGTTCCTGCTCATCCTGCGCATCGCGCTGCACGACAGCGCCGTCCCGTGGATCGTCTCGGGTGTGGTGGCGTGGTTCCTGCTGTGCTGGTTCGCGCTGCCCGCCTGGGCGCGGCACCGCTACGCGGGCGACAAGTGAGCCGCCGGACCGGCCCGCCCCCGCTGCCCCGTCCGTCCGCCCCGTCCGTCGGCCCCGTGTCGGACGGCGGGCCGCGGGCACCCGGGGTAGCGTCCACACCACAGGTGACCGGAGCACCACGGTGTGCTCTCCCCCTGTCGACCCCGAGGAGCCGCCATGATCCGCGCCCTGGCCTTCGTCTGCACCCTCAACCCCTCCCCCACCTCCTCCAGCAGCCAGCTGCTGGCCGACCAGGTGCTGGCCGAACTGTCCGGTCTCGGGGTGCAGTGCGAGTCCGTACGCGTCGCCGACCACGACGTGCGTCCCGGCGTCGCGGTGGACATGGGCAACGGCGACGCGTGGCCGGGGCTGCGCGAGAAGATCCTGGCGGCCGACATCGTGCTGCTGGCCACCCCGATCTGGCTCGGGCACCCGTCCAGCCTGTGCCAGCGGGTGCTGGAGCGGCTGGACGCCGACATCTCCGAGACCGACGATCAGGGGCGGCAGCTGATGTACGGCAAGGTCGGCGCCGTGGCGGTGGTCGGCAACGAGGACGGCGCGCACAAGGTCAGCGCCGACCTCTTCCAGGGCCTCAACGACCTCGGCTTCTCCCTCGCGCCGAACGCCGTCACGTACTGGGTGGGCGAGGCGCAGCACGGCACGGACTACCAGGACCTGGACGAGCGGCCGAAGACCGTCGCGTCCACGACGCGCACGCTCGCCGTGAACGCCGTGCACCTGGTGCGGCTGCTGCGCCAGTACTCCTTCCCGCCGTCGTCGTGACGGCACCGGCCGGCGGGCCGCCGGATCAGCGGCCGCGCCGGTTGCGCCGCGCCGGCCCCAGTACGGCGGTCACCGCCGCACCCGCCGCCGCCGAGGCGGCTGCCACGAGCACGGGGTGGCGCGCGAGGGCCGCCTGGGGCGAGTGCGGATGGGAACTGTCGTCGAAGACGCCGTGCGCGCCGTGGTCGGTGCCGTCCGGGCCGTCGGCCGGCTGCCACAGGTTCTCCGGCCGGCCCGCGTCCGCCCGTTCGTCCGTCTGCTGCGAGTCGTACCCCGTACGGGCGAGATAGCGGTCCAGCAGGGCGGGCGCGAGCCGGTTGGCGAGGATGGTCGCCACGGTGGAGGCGCCGACGTAGTACTGCTTGCGCCGCGGGTGCGCCGCCGCGTACAGCACGGCCCGGGCGGCGACCTCCGGCTGGTAGACCGGGGCCACCGGCCGGGGCGTCTTCGGCAGCCGGGACAGCACCCAGTCGAACTGCGGCGTGTTGACGGCCGGCATCTGGACGACGGTGACGGCCACGTGGCTGCCCTGGTGGAGCAGTTCGGTGCGGAGGCTGGACGTGAAGCCGTTGATGGCGTGCTTGGCACCGCAGTACACCGACTGCAGGGGTACCGAGCGGAAGCCCAGCGCCGAGCCGACCTGCACGACCGCGCCCGCGTCGCGGGGCAGCATCCGCCGCAGCGCGGCCCGGGTGCCGTTGACGAACCCGAGGTACGTCACCTCGGTGGCGCGCCGGTACTCCTCCGCGCCGACCTCCGTGAACGGCGCGAACACCGTGCTGAAGGCGTCGTTGACCCACACGTCGATCGGCCCGAAGGCGTCCTCCGCCGCCTGCGCCGCCGCTTCGACCTGGTCCGCGTCGGCCACGTCGGTGGGCAGCACCAGCGCCCGGCCGCCCCGCTCCTCGACCTCGGCCGCCGCGGCGTCGAGCCCGGTCCGGCCGCGGGCGACCAGCGCGACATTGGCGCCCCGCGCGGCGAAGAGCCGGGCGGTGGCCCGGCCGATCCCGGCGCTGGCTCCGGTGATGACGACGGTCTGCGGTCCGGCGGGCCGGTTGCGGCGGCTCACCGGGCACCGCGCGAGGCGCCGCCGAAGAGGCGGGCGAGGGCGCGGAAGGGCAGGGTGACGACGGAGGCGAGCGTGCTTCCGATGGCGCGGAACACGTCGGCGATGGCGCTGAGCATGGGAACCTCCCTGGGCTGCGGTACGGCGGTGGCGCTCCGGTCGCGGCGCTCGGTCAGGGCAGCGGCGTGCCGCCGGTCGCGTTGACGATCTCCGCGGTGATGTAACTGGCCTGCTGGGACGCGAGGAAGACGTACGCGGGCGCCATCTCCACGGGCTGGGCGGCCCGCCCCAGCGGACTCTGCTTGCCGAACTCGGTGGTGTCCGGCAGCGTCGAGGGGATCAGCGGGGTCCACACCGGCCCGGGCGCCACCGCGTTGACACGGATACCGCGTTCGGCGAGGTTGCCGGCCAGCGCGTGGGTGAAGGTGACGATGGCGCCCTTGGTGGTCGCGTAGTCCAGCAGGTGCGGGCTCGGCTGGTACGCCTGGACGGACGTGGTGTTGATGATGCTGCCGCCCTCGGGAATGTGCGGCAGCGACATCTTGGAAAGCCAGAACATACCGTAAAGATTGGTGCGCACCACCCGGTCGAACTGCTCCGTGGAAATGCCCTCGATACCCTCGGACTGCGCCATCTGATAAGCCGCGTTGTTGACCAGGACGTCGATACGGCCGAATTCCCGCACCACCTGGTCCACCAGGGCGCGGCACTGTTCCTCCTCGCGGATGTCGCACGACACCGCGAGGGCCCGCTGCCCCGCTTCCTCGACCAGCCGGGCGGTTTCCCGGGCGTCCTTCTCCTCTTCCTCCAGATAGGTGAAGGCGACATCCGCCCCTTCCCGGGCGAAGGCGAGCGCGACCGCGCGCCCGATGCCCGAGTCACCGCCGGTGATCAGCGTGCGGCGGTCCCGCAGCTGCCCCGAGCCCTCGTACGACGTCTCGCCGTGGTCCGGGCGCGGCGTCATGTCCTCCGTCGCGCCCGGATGCGGCTGGTCCTGCTGGGGGAATTCCGGCTTCGGGTGCTCTTCCACGGGATTTCGCTGGTCGTTACCGGTCATCGTGGATACCTCCAAACGCTTGTGGTCTACGCGGTACCCGTCCTGCGCGCGGGAACACGTGGCGGTTTCCTCCCCGCCGTGTGCCGCTGCCGGGATGCGGCGGGCCGGTAACCGGCGTGCGATGGTCGCGGAGGTGGTGCAGGCCATGGCACGAGCCATTTGGAGCGGATCCCTGTCTTTCGGGCTGGTCAATCTGCCGGTACGGATGTACGCGGCGACCGAGAGCCACACCGTGCATTTCCACCAGATCCAGCGCGGCACGTCCGACCGCATCCGCAACAAACGGGTCAATGAGCGCACCGGGAAAGAGGTGCCCGCCGAGGAGATCGTCAAAGGCGTCGACGCGGGCGACGCGTACGTCCTGGTCGAGCCGGAGGAACTGGACGACATCGCACCCGGCCGCTCCAAGGCGCTGGAGATCAGCGGATTCGTGGACCTCGACGACGTGGATCCGGTCTATTTCGACACCACGTACTATCTGGGCCCGCGGGGCAAGGACTACGGCAAGGTCTACGCCCTGCTGCACAAGGCCCTGAAGGAGTCCAACAAGGCCGGTGTCGCCACCTTCGTCATGCGGCACCGCGAATATCTCGTCGCGGTGCAGGCGGAGGGCGACATCCTCACGCTGCACACCCTGCACTGGGCGGACGAGATCCGCGACCCGCGCGACGAGATCGGTGACCTGCCCGGCCGGACGAAGATTCCGGAGCGGGAGCTGAAGACCGCGGTGCAGCTCGTCGAGGCCCTGAGCACCGCGTGGCGGCCCGAGGAGTACCACGACACGTACCAGGAGAAGGTACGCGCGCTGATCGAGGCCAAACGCAAGGGCGAAACGGTGGAGAAGGCGCAGGAGGCGCCGGAGTCCACGAATGTGGTGGACCTGATGAGCGCGTTGCAGGCCAGTGTGGATTCGGCCAGGGGCTCGGGGAAAGGGAAGGGCGAGGGAGGAAAGCCGAAGGCGGTGGCGGCGAAGCGCCGTTCCGGAAGCCGCTCGGAAAACCGTCCCGGCGGGAAGGGCGCGGGCCGGCCGTCCGCCACCGACCTCTCTCAGCTCAGCAAGGCCGAGCTGTACGAACGCGCCACCGAGGCCGGCGTCCAGGGCCGGTCCTCGATGACGCGGGACGATCTCGTCGAAGCGCTCTCCGGCAGCGGCGGCGGCCGGAACCGCGCGAAAAAGGCCTCCTGACCCGCGGCGGCGGGCGCCCGGCCGGGCCGTCAGCGCGAGAGGTCGGGATCGTCGACGATGTGCACCGCGGCCTCCTCGGCCGACGCCGCCCCGCCGTCGATGCCGACGTCCCGGCCCACCTCGTCGTTGCGCAGCCGCAGCGCGTCGCCCTCGTCGGTGCCGGTCATCCGCCCGGCGCGCTCGTCCCCCACCTGGCGGTCGACGGGCTCGCCCGCGGCGTCCTGCTGGTCGCCGATGCCGTCGCCGTCCGGGGGCTCGACGTCCGGTTCCTCCTTGGCGAGCCGTTCGTCGAGGCTCTCGCCCGCGCGCTGCTCATTCGCGGTGGTGCCCGTCCGGTTCACCGCCAGGGGCTTTTCGGGGGGCGAATACCCCTGGTCCAGCATCTCGTCGTAGTCCGGCTCGTCGATGGCGTCCTCCATGTCGACTTCGTCGGACAGTCCCTGTTTGTCGGACGCGGCCGGCTGATAGACCTCGTCGCCCATCGCTTCATCGGACATGACAGCTCTCTTTCCAGCGCAGTGACGGTTTTCCGGGTGCTGTTCTCGCGGTCGGGGGTTCCGTTACCTGCTGAGCCCCAGTGATTCCACGATGCGCTGCGCGTTCTCGTACCGCTCGTTCTCCGGAAGGCGTTCGGCCAGCGCGACCAGCCGGTCCGGGGCGTGGTTGCGCCGGAGCGTGCCGATGATGGTGTCGCGGTCGGCCGGATACAGACTGCGGCCCAGGTGCTGAGCCATTTCGGTACGGATTTCCACGGCCTCCGGCGTCATACCGTCCGGGACGCTGCCCGGCGCGGTGGTACCGGCGGTCCGGCTCACCGGGGGCTGGTCCTCTCCCGACGGCTCCAGTTCATGGGCCTCTTCGGCGCGCAGTGCCCGGTCGGCCTTCAATTCGCCCTGGAGCTCCTTCTTCATCATGTCGTCCCGGGCCGGGCCGGCCTTGTTCGTACCGTGATCCATTGCTTTTCTGCCTCCAGGACTCACCGATTGCTTTCCGTCCCCGCCCCGCACGTCCGAGCCCTCCCGTGCCTTGCGTTACGGAGTGCCCGTCGGCCCTCGTGCGAAACAGCCCGAAGCCGAGAGCGAACGAGGGCGGCGCCCGCTCCCGGCCGACCGGGCCGGGGACGTATCCGCCGGTCAGCGGCCCGGAGCCGGGTACGGGCCGTCCGGTCAGCCGGTTCCGGGCCGGGCGAACGGACCGGAGTCGGCCGGCCCGCCGATGACCTGCCGGGCGACCTCGGTCAGCTTGCGCTGATTGGCGCGGGCATAACCGCGCATCACCTGGAACGCGTCGTCGGGTGTCCGCCCCTGGCGCTCGGCGAGCGCGCCCTTGGCCTGTTCGATGACGATCCGGCTGTCCAGGGCGGTCTGGAGCTGCCCGGTCCGGTCCCGCAGGCTCTGGAGTTCGCGCAGGTCCGTGCGGTACGCCAGCCCGATCGCCACGGCGTCGGCCAGCGCCTGGCCCGCCGTGACCTCCCGCTGGGCCAGCGCCCGGTGTTGGTGGAAGAAGTTGAGGGAGCCGAGCCGCCTGCTCCGGTAGCGCACCGGCAGGGCGGTGGCCGCGCTGAAGCCCTCGTCCAGCGCCTGGGTGGTGAAGCGCGGCCAGCGGGCCCGGGAGTCCGGGTGGCCCAGCGGTACGTCGGTGAGCCTCCTCCCCGTACGCCAGGCGTCCCGGCAGGGGCCCTCGTCGAGTGCGGCCTGGACGCGCTGAAGCGGGCTGCCCGCGTCTCCGAAGCCCACCGCCAGCGCGGGCCGCTCCTGATCGCGCGCCATCAGTACGCCGCCCGCCTGCACTCCCGGGAGCCGTACGCAGTACGCGGCGAGCCGTTCCAAGGGGCCGGTCGTGTCCTCGCCCGCGGCCGGGTCGGCGAGTTCGAGCAGGGCGGTGATCAGCGATTCTTCCCGGTCGGAGGCTGACATGACGGTTCTCCCTTCGGCCTGCCGCACCCGCGGCTACCGCTCATGGGCGGGTATGGCGCCCCGGATATGCCTCCTCGGGTATCCCGGAACCGGCCGTACACGCGCCTGTCCACCGCCTCCGGCAGCAGGCGCCCGAACGGGCCGGGACCGGGCCGCGACCGGGCCGCGCGTGCGCCGGGACCGGACTGGGACTGAGGCGCTGAAACGGGCCGGATGGGGTACCCGCTCAGACATGCGCTTAGCCGTCCTCGACGCCGGATCCAACTCCGTACATCTGCTCATCAGCGAGGTGGTCGGCGGCGTGCCGTTGCCCGCGCACTCCCTGAAGGACCCGGTCCATCTGGCGGAGCACGTGGCCAGGGACGGAACGGTGCCCCCGAAGGCGGCGCAGCGGCTGGCGGCAGCGGTGGCGCAGGCCCGGGAGCAGGCGGACCGCTGGCGCTGCGACCGGCTGTTCGCGTACGCCACGGCGGTGGTCCGGGACGCGGCCAACCGCGACGAGGTGCTGGAGACGGTGCGCGCCGCGAGCGGCATGCGGCTGGCGGTGCTGCCCGGGGAGGTGGAGGCGGAGCTGACGTTCCGCGCGGCACGGCGCTGGATCGGGCTGCAGGCCGGTCCGATGGCGCTGCTGGACATCGGCGGGGGTTCGCTGGAGGTCGCGTTCGGCCGCGGCGCCCTGCCGGACTTCGCCTTCTCCCTGCCCCTGGGCGCGGGGCGGCTGACCCGGGAGTTCCTGCCGGGCAAGGGCAGACCCGGCCGGGAGGCGCTGCGGGAACTGCGCCGGTACGTGCGCGCGACGCTCAAGGACGTGGCGGCCCGGGTGCGCTGGGAGGAGCCGCACACCGTGGTGGCCACGTCCCGGATGTTCCAGCAGCTGGCCCGGCTGTGCGGAGCCGCCCCCGGCCGCGACGGCCCGTTCGTCACGCGCCGGCTGGCCCGTACGGACCTCAAGGAGGCGGTACGGCGGCTGTCGGCGCTCACCGCCGCCGAGCGGGCGCAGTTGCCCGGCATCTCGGCCGCCCGCTGCCGCCAGGCACCGGCCGGGGCCGTCGTCGCCCACCAGGCGATGAAGAGCATGGGGATCGACGAGGTCACCATCTGTCCGTGGGCACTGCGCGAGGGCGTACTGCTGCGCCACCTGGAGCAGGGCGGTCAGGACTGGTGGCCGAATCCGGTAGCGCGGTACGGGGACATCGAGGCCGGCGGCGCGCCCGGCAACGGCGCCGCGCCGCGCGTACCACGGCGCCTGCCGCTCGCCCCGGAGTCGGTCCGCTGACCGTGCACGTCCGTACGCCCATATCATCCGAGCCGAACCGCACCGGGCGTTCCGCGCCCGTGCTGGAGTCATCATGCACCTGTCGAACTACCACATCGCCGACCGCCTCGTGATCGAGGTTCCCGAGATCATCGACATCGCCAACAACGGCCAGGTCGCCGCCGGACTCCAGGGCCTGCTGCGCGAACCCGAGGCCAACGGGGTCGTCATCGACCTGCGCGCCCCCATCATCACCGTGGCGGGGCTCCAGACCCTGCTGAGCTGCCAGCGGACCGCGCGGGAGCGCGGGGTGACGCTGAGCGTGGCCGCGGACCGCCCCATGGTCCGCAAGGCGTTCCGGCTCACCGGGGTGCACCGCACCATCCCGCTGCACAGCTCGCTGGCGGACGCCCTCGCCGCGGCATGACCGTACGGAACAGCTCGTCCCGGCCGTCACTCAAAAGGGGTGTTTACCGACTGGGGCGATGAGTTACCCGTCCCCCAGCCTTCCGCAAGCGGCCGCCGGAAGGCAGGCGCCGGGCCGGTTGAGACCACAGCCGCCGGCGCCGCTCCCCCTTCCGCCGTCGCCGGCTGCCGAGCGCCGAACGGCCGACAGGTCAGGGCGGCAGCCGGACAGGACGACAGCTGGTCGGGACGCCAGCCGGACGGGACGACGACAGCCGGACGGGACGACGACAGCCGGACGGGACGACGACAGCCGGACGGGGTGACGACAGCCGGTCAGGACGACGGCCGGTCGCCGTGACGCCGGGGAAGCCGCTGCGGCGCCCCGGACCGGAGCACCAGCGGATGGGCGGGCAGCCGGCTCAGCGGCGAGGAATGCCGGTACCGGTCGATGGAGGCGGCCCGGCCGTACGGGCCCGGCCTGCGGTACTGCCGCCCGCGAGCCGCCGCGTCCGGTGGTTCGGCGGAGGGCGGCCGGTGCGGCCGACGGGGACGGAGCAGGGCGTCTTCGTACCGGCCCAGGGCGATCACGAGTCCGAGCATCGCCAGAGGCCAGAGGGCGGCGAGCAAGGGCATGGCCGCTCCCTTCCTTGCCGGTCGTACACGCTGGCTGGAGCTTTACGTCGTCTGCCGGGTCACCCTGGGGCGACGGGGCAAACCACCGGGCGCGCGCGACCACTCCACCGGTCCCGCGGACAGTGACTTTTCCGGCCGACGTTCCCGGGGCCCGCCGGACGGGGAACCGCCAGGTCAGCGCAGTGCACCCGGGCGGCGGCGCCCACCCGTTCCGGCGTGGAAAGCCTTTCGGCGACTTGCGCGGACCTGACGACCGTGCCCGCTCTCGGACGATCGTCTCGCTCCGGGACGACCGTGCGCGCCTTCGGACGACCGCGTCCGCCTTCGGACGACCGTGCCCGCCTTCCTCAGTCCTCAGCCCTCAGTCCGCCCTCGGTGCGGCCTCAGTCCAGCCGGGTGAGATCGGGCCGCAGGCGGTGCCAGGTCGGCTGCCGGAGGCGGTCGGCCGAGGTCCATCCGGAGAAGGTGACCTCGGCGACGAGCCGCGGCTCCGCCCAGTGGGCGCCCGGCACGTCGACCGCGTTCACGAAGGGTGAGGTGTCCCGCCGTACGACGTCCAGGTACCCGGCCAGCTCCCGGCGTTCACGGCCGGAGAGCCCCGACCCCACGGAGCCGACGTACCGCAGCCCGCCCGGCTCGTCCACGCCCGCGAGTACCGCGCCGGGCAGCCCGGCGAGGCCGCCGCGGCCCTCCGTCCAGCCGCCGATGACCACGTCGAGGGTCACCAGGTGCTTGGTCTTGCGCCACTCGGAGGACCGGACGCCGGGGGCGTAGCGGGAGGTCAGCCGTTTGGCGACGACCCCCTCGAAGCCGGCGTCCAGGGTCGCCTGCCAGGTCGCCCGCGCGTGGCCGGTCACGTACGCCGGCACCGACCAGTGCGGCCCGTCACCGAGCCCCAGCCCGGACAGGGCGGCGCGGCGTTCCACGTACGGGAGTTCCAGCAGCGGCAGCCCGTCGAGGCGCAGGACGTCGAACAGGACGAGGTGGACCGGGTGGTCCGCGACCAGGGCGGCCGCGCGGCGCCGGCTGGTGACGCCCATCCGGCGCTGGAGCCGCCCGAAGTCCGGCCGTCCGCCGTCGTCCAGGACGACCACCTCGCCGTCCAGGACCGCGGACCGGCCGCGCAGCCGTTCACCGAGCGGCGCCAGCTCGGGGTACGTCCCCGTCGCGTCGTTGCCCGCCCGGGTGACCAGCCGCAGCGTCCCGTCCCCCGGCGCATCGGCCAGGCACCGCGCCCCGTCCCACTTCGTCTCGAACGCCCACTCCCCCTCCTCCGCCACGGCGGGCAGCGGACCGGGCGTGGCCAGCATGGGTCTGAGGGCGGACGACGCCGCGGACGGGGCCATGCCCCGATGATCGGCCGCCGCCCCGAGCCCGGCCACCGGGCGCGGGCGTCAGGCGCGGGGCCGAGCCGGCCGGAGGTCGCGGACCGGGAGCGCGCGGCAGCCGCTACCGGTCCTCCGCCACCGCGCGGTGGCTCTTCGCGAGCTCCACGTACATCGTGGCGTTCAGCCGGATGCCGTCGCGCTCCTCCTCGGTCAGCTCGCGCTTGACCTTGGCGGGCACCCCTGCGACCAGCGAACCCGGCGGCACCCGCATCCCCTGCGGCACCAGCGCCTGCGCCGCGACCAGCGATCCGGCGCCGATGTGCGCACCGTTGAGTACGGTGGCGCCCATACCGATCAGTACGTCGTCCTCGACCGTGCAGCCGTGCAGGACGGCGTTGTGCCCCACCGAGACCCGCTCGCCGACCGTCACGGGAAAGCCCGGATCCACGTGCACGGTGCAGTTGTCCTGGATGTTGCTGTCCGCGCCCAGCACGATCGGGCCGCAGTCGGCGCGCAGCACCGCGTGGTACCAGACACCGGCTCCCGGGCCCAGCGTGACCTCGCCGATCACGACGGAGGTCGGCGCCGTGAAGGCCGCCGGGTCGACCGACGGCTCCTTGCCGCCCACGCCCGCGATCAGTGCTCGCTGCTCCATGCCGTACTCCTCGCTGCCGGACCGTTCGGGTTCGCGCCTGGGGGCACAGTAAGCGACGGGCCCACGGGGGCCGCGGGCGGGACCGGGCCCACGGGGGCCGCGGGCGGGACCGTGATCAAGGACCCGACACGACCGCCGTCACGGACCGGACGGGACCACCATCACGGCCCCCACCGCCCCCGCACGGCTCGGTTCAGGACTTCGGCCGGCTCTCCATCGGCACCGGTCCGAGCATCTGCTCGCTGATCCAGTGCAGCGACTCCGGCATCCGCTGGATGTAGGTGTGGCCGCTGTGCTTGCCGTCGGGGATCTCGAACAGCGTGTGGTGGATGGGGCCGCCGGTGTGTTCCCGGATGAACTTCTTCACGTACGGCACCGCCTCCTCCTTCGATCCCAGCTCGAAGGCGACGTAGACCTCGGGGCCGCCGTTGGCCTTGAGCTGGTCGGCCAGCCGGCGCGGGTCGTTGGCGAGCTTCTCGGCGGGGTGCCCGTTCCACATCGGCGAGTCCGGCACGGTGTCGGGCCCGTTCGCGATGACCGCCTTGAACTTCTTCGGGTACTTCAGTACGGCCTTCAGGCCCGCGAAGCCGCCCGAGGAGGACCCCATGAAGGCCCAGCCGTCGCGGTTGTCGTACGTGCGGTAGTTCGCGCGGGCGAAGGCCGGCACGTCCTCCGTCAGCCAGGTGCCCATCTTCGGCTGCCCCGGGATGTCACTGCCGTCGTGGTACTTCTTCTTCGGGTTCAGCACCGGCATGACCAGGATGAACGGCAGCGTCTTGCCGGACTGCGACCACTCGGCGATCTTCTCCTCCAGCTTGAAGTCACCGCCGATCCAGTAATTGTTCGGGTACCCGTAGGAACCCGGCAGCGCTATGAGGACCGGGAAGGCGCTCTTGGCGTACTGGGGCTCGTTGTACTGCGGCGGCACCCAGGCCCATATGTCACCGGTGAACCCCGACTTCTTACCGTGCCACCGGGTCTTGACTATCTTCGTCCCGTCGTCACCCGTGGTGCGCTGGGTCACGAAGTGCGACCGCGGCCCGGTGGGCATCACGACCTTGGCGCTCCCGCTGCTCGCCTCGCGCGCCTGCTGCCGCAGCTGCGGCACGTGGGAGGCGTCGACCTCGTCCCGGTCCTTGCTGCCGCAGCCGGCCACGAGCCCCATCGCCAACAGACTCACCGCGGCGACGGCCGCGGTACTGGTACGCAGGCGCTTCATCGGGACGAACTCCTTGCAGACTCGTGTCCGGCGGGGCAGCGGGCCACCTCCACCGCTTCAGGCGAAAGACACCAGAATAAGATCCGCCGGCCGGCCGCCCGCGGCTCCCCCAGGGGCACCGGTCCGGCCGCCCGCCGAACAACGGCGTCACGGTCGCGCACGCCGTCGTGCGTTTCCGAGGGTATGGATGTCGAAAGGCGGGTTCAGGTTCCCTCGATCGGTATGCCGGGTTGTGGTTGATTCGCCTGTCGGCTCCGGGCACCGTGTTCTTCCGGACGGCGACGGCGCGGCACGAAGCGGCGCCGCGGACGGGGTGACCGGTGGGCACAGGGCCCGAAAACCCGCCGCCTCTTGGGATCTTGAAGCGCGCGGCGGAGCGCGGCGCACTGCGCGAGCTGCTCGCCCGGGCGCCGCTGGTGACCGTGGCCGGACCCGCGAACGTGGGGAAGAGCACACTCGCCGCCCGCGCCACCCGGCACGCCGACCTGGACACACCGGCCCGTGTCGTACACGTCGCCGGCACCGTCACCGTCACCGTCGCCGCCACAGGTGCCGCCGCACACGACAGAGCCCGCAGCGGCCCCTTCCGGGGCCTACCGCGGGCTCCACCTCACCTGACGGACGGTCCGCCCGTCACTCCGCCATCGCGTCGGCCGGCTTGGCCGTGGTCGCCTCGCGCCGGGCCGCCGCCTTCGCCGCGCGCCGCTTCATGAGGACGAACGAGCCGATACCGAACAGCACCGCGGCCACCAGGCCCACCCAGGAGAACCGCTTGAGCCAGGACTCGGCGACGACGCCCACGTAGTAGATCAGCGCGGTCGTGCCACCGGCCCAGACGATGCCGCCGAGCACGTTGGCGATGAGGAACTTCCAGTAGGGCATCTTCAGCACACCCGAGAGCGGGCCGGCGAAGATGCGCAGCAGGGCGATGAAGCGGCCGAAGAAGACCGCCCACATGCCCCACTTGTCGAACTTCTCCTCGGCCATCGCGACCTGGTCGGGCCCGAAGTGCTTCGGGAACTTCCGCCCGGCCCAGTTGACCAGCGGCTGTCCGCCCTTGCGGCCGATCAGATAGCCGATGGAATCCCCGATGATCGCGCCGGCGGACGCGCAGGCACCCAGTACCAGCGGGTTGATGTGGTCCTGCGTCGCGGCCAGCAGCGCCGAGCTGACCAGGACGATCTCACCGGGCAGCGGAATGCCGAGGCTCTCCAGGCCGATGACCAACCCCACCAGGAGGTACACGCTCACGGCCGGTACCGTCTCCAGCCATTCCATCTGCAACGCCGCATCCTCCACTAGGTGTCCGGCCCCCGTGGGCCGCCGCCCGGCGTCCGGCGACGCCGTCGATGATCGCGTTTCCCGCGCGCGCCACGGCGCGCCCGGGAAGCCTACTCGATCGCTTCGGGCCGTCCCGCCGGCCCGGCGGCATGACCCCGGCCCGTCGCAGCGGGTGCGACGGGCCGGGGTGACGCATCGGGCAGCGAGCCGGTGACCGGGCCTTTCTCCGTCTCTCCGTACGAGTGCTCGGCACGGGCTCATGGGTGCACGAGTGCTCCGTCACTCCGCGAGAACTCTTCGTACGAGACGCGCCCCGGCAGCGGGAAGTTGCCTCGGACCTGGAGGAGATTGCGTACGGCCGCCGTGCGGGCGGCAGCGCCCCGCCCCGTACGCGGCCGTTCCGTTACCCGGCGGGTGTGTTCGGGCGCAGCGTCCACACGATGGTCATCTCGCCGGTGACGGCGCCGTCCTCCCTGGTGATGGCGACGTTCACCGGGAATTCCGGCCGCTGCCCCGCGTCCAGTTCGGCGACGATGTCGGCGACCGGTCGGCCGAGCTCGGCGGCGGCGGTGACCGGGCCCATGGCCAGCTTCTTGTAGCCGATCTCGGCCCGTACGGCGAGCGGCACGGCCCGCGAGAGCTGGTCGCCGAAGGCCGCGAGCACGATCGCGCCGCTGGCCGACTCGGCGAGCGTGAACATCGCGCCGGCGTGCGGGCCGCCGACGTGGTTGTGGTAGTCCGCCTGGTCGGGCAGCCGGACCACGGCCCGTTCGGGGGTGGTCTCGGTGAACTCCAGGTGGAGCGTACGGGCCATCGGCACGGTGGCCGCCATTATTTCGCCGATCGACGGCTTGGTCTCGGAGGACATGGCGGCATGTTACCTACGAGTAGCTTGTGGGGGGAAGCCCCGCCCGGCTTTCCGGCCCATCGGGTGGGGCGCATATCGTGGTGGCCCATGTGGCCAGGTCAGCAGCCGCCCGGAGGCGAGCAGAACCCGTATCCCGCGCGGCACGCGCTCCCGTCACGGTCCCGGGTGCGCCCGTGCTGACCGACACCGACCGCGCGGACGACCACCACGGCACCCGCCGCCCCCACCGCCCCCGCTCCCGCCGCCCCGCCTGGGCCGGCCGCAACTACACCCTGCTGACCACCGCCGCCGTGGTCGCCGGCCTCGGCAGCGCCGGATCGCTGATCGCGGCGGCGTTCGCGGTGCTCGGCACCGGCGGCTCGGCCACCGACGTCGGCCTGGTCGCCACGGCCCGTACGGTGCCGCTCGTCGTCTTCCTGCTGATAGGCGGCGCGGTCGCCGACCGGCTGCCGCGCCACCGCGTCATGGTCGCCGCCAACGCGCTCAACTGCGTCTCGCAGGGCCTCTTCGCCGTCCTCGTCCTGACCGGCGAGGCGCGGCTGTGGCAGATGGCGGTGCTGGCCGCCCTCGGCGGCACCGGGCAGGCGTTCTTCGCGCCGGCCTCCGAGGGGATGGTCCTCTCCAGCGTCTCCGGCGAGCACTCGGGCCGGGCCTTCGCCTTCTTCCGTATGAGCATGAACGGCGCGAACATCGGCGGCGCCGCACTCGGCGGCGCCCTGGTCGCCGCCGTCGGGCCGGGCTGGGTGCTGGCCGTCGACGCCGCCGCCTTCGCCGTGGCGGGCGCGCTGCGCGCCTTCCTCGACGTCGGCCACATCGCCGGGCGCGCCCCCACCGCCGGGCTCTTCACGGACCTGCGCGACGGCTGGCGCGAGGTGGTCTCCCGGCCCTGGCTGTGGGCCGTGATCGGACAGTTCGCGGTCGTCAACGCCGTCGTGGTGGCGGCCGAGGCGGTGTACGGGCCGATGGTCGCCGAGGAACACCTGGGCGGCCCCCGGCCGTGGGGCCTCGCGCTGGCCGCCTTCGGTGCGGGCACGGTCGGCGGCGCGCTGCTCATGATGCGGTTCAAGCCCCGCCGGATCCTGCTCACCGGCATCCTGTGCGTCTTCCCGCTCGCCCTCCCCTCGGCCGCGCTCGCCGTTCCGGTACCGGTCACCGTCCTCCTCCTGGTGATGTTCGGCACCGGCGTCGCGCTGGAGGTGTTCGGGGTGATGTGGATGGTGGCGCTGCACCAGGAGATACCGGAGGAGAAGTTCTCCCGGGTCTCGTCGTACGACTGGTTCGGCTCACTGGCGATCACCCCGGTGGCCACCGCGCTGGCCGGCCCCGTACAGGACCTCATCGGCCGGACCGCCGCCCTGTGGGGCTGCTCCGCACTGATCGCACTGCTGACGGCGGCGGTGCTGTGCGTACCGGACGTCCGGAGGCTGCGGCGACGGGTGGTTGGGGGGTCGGGGAGCTCAAGGGATTCGGAGGACTCAAGGGGTTGGAAGGACTCAGGGGGTTCGGTGGGCTCAGAGGGTTCGGCCCTCACCGCCGATCCGGCTGCCGAAGCTTCCGTCGCGCGCTCTTAGTTCCCTCCCCTCCTCTCCCCTTCCCCCTCCCCCCTTGTCCCTACGCCCCCGGCTCAACCGATGCTGAACGCGCCGTCCGGCGGGCGGGGCGACGGCACGGCCTGCGCATCGTGCACGGGTACGGCGTCACCGATCAGCCGCCGCAGCCCGTCGCCGTGCTCGACCCGCGCGGGGAACACATCGGCGGCGGCGCGCCGGGCCACCTGTGTGAGCGGCAGCTCGACGCGGGACGCGGCCAGCACGACGTTGCCGAAACGGCGGCCGCGCAGCACGGCCGGTTCGGCGATCACGCAGAGGTGGCCGAAGACGGTCGCGCAGTTCGCCAGCTGGGCGCGCAGGAAGCCGAAGGGCGCGCTGTCGGCGAGGTTCGCCGTGTAGATCCCGTGCGGGCGCAGTACGCGGGCGGCGGCCCGCACGTACTCGACCGAGGCCAGGTGCGCGGGCACCCGCGAGCCGCCGAAGACGTCCGCCACGATCACGTCCGCGCTGTGCTCCGGCGCCGTTTCCAGCGCCGTACGCGCGTCCTCGGCCCGCACCGCGATGCCGCAGTCCGCGGGCAGCGGCAGCTGTTCGGCGACCAGCGCGAGCAGCCCCCGGTCGGCTTCGACGACGTCCTGGCGGGAGCCGGGGCGGGTCGCGGCCAGATAGCGCGGCAGGGTCAGCGCCCCGCCGCCGAGATGCAGCACGTCGAGCGGTTCGCCGGGGGCGCCGGCCGCGTCGAGGACGGCCGCGAGCCGGCGCGCGTACTCGAATTCGAGGTCGGTCGGCGCGTCGAGGTCGACGTAGGACTGCGGGGCGCCGTCCACGGTCAGCAGCCAGGCGCGCGGCCGGTCCACGTCCGGCATCAGCTTGGCGGTGCCGCAGTCGACGACGCGGGTGACGGGCACCGGCTCGGCCGTCCCGCCCTCGGCCGGTGCGCCCGGTAGCGGGGTGCCCGGTATCTGCTCGGCTGCTTCATCCACCGTCCCATTGTGCCGGTACGGGAGCGCACAGCGACCCTCCCCGAACCGGCCCCTGCCGCCACCCCACCCCGTCGCCCCGCCTCATCCCATCACCTCACCTCATCCCATCACCTCACCTCATCCCGCCCAGACCGACGCGACCTCCTTCAGATGCGCCGCGGCCTGGCGGCGTCCCGCGCGAGCCGCGTCGGCACGTTTCGCCGGATCCAGGACGTTACGTCCGAAGGCGGCGCGCGCCGCGCGGTCGGGCACCAGTACGCACACCCGCGCGCCGCACCGTGCCAGCGCCGCGCCCTGCGACCGCGCGGTGGCGATGGGCCCACCGCCGGACGCCACCGGCGCCAGGACGACGACCCGCCCGTACCCGGCGGCGAGGTCCGCGTTGGCGCTGGAGTGCACCCCACCGTCGATCCACCACTTCCCGCCGATACGCACCGGCGGCCACACACCGGGCACCGCGCAACTGGCACTCACCGCGTCGACCAGGTCCGCCCCACTGGTGTCGTCGAAGGCCGTCCGCTCCCCCGTCGCCGCGTCCACCGCCGTGATCATCAGTCGCCCGGCCGGCCAGTCGTGGCTGACCAGGCGCCGTGCGAGGGCGTCGCGGCGGTCGGGCCCGGCTGCCGCGCGGGAGCTGAGCGCGAGGCGCCCCATCCGCGCGCCGAAGTCCACCGCGTCACGCGAGCGCAGCGCCAGGTACAGGAACCGGGCCAGCTCCCGCGCCCCCATGCGCGCCGCGGTCTCCCCCGTGACCGGGGCCAGCTGGCGCGCGAACAGTTCGTCCGGTGTCAGCCGCCCCGACGTGAGCTGGGCGCCCACGATCGCACCGGCCGAGGTGCCGATGACCGCGTCGGCCGACGGGAGGTCGACACCGGCCTCGACGAGTCCGGCGAGCATCCCGATCTCCCACCCGATGCCCGTGTAGCCCCCACCCCCGAGTATGAGCGCCGTTCCCGTCATCGCGGTCCCCTCTCCCGGTTCCCCGCCCCCTGTACGGCAGTGTGGCAGCCCCGGCCGGTGCCGCCCCGCCTCCGAGCCCGTACCGCTCCGTCCCCACCCGCACGGAACGGAGCGGTACGTACTCCCGGCCTGCCCTACTCCCGCCCCCTGTTTTCGTACTCCCCTGTTTTCGTACTCCCTGTTTTCGTACCCCCTGTTCTCGTACCCCCTGTTCTCGTACTCCCCAATGTTTTTGTACTCAGGCCTCCCCGGCTACATCTCGGCGACCGTACGGACCGTGCCGGCCCCCACCGTCCTGCCGCCCTCACGGACGGCGAACCCGAGGCCGGGCTCCAGCGGGATGTCGCGCCCCAGCTCGACGGTCATCGTCACCGTCTCGCCGGGCCGGGCGATGCCGCGCTCGCCGAGGTCGATGCCGCCGACCACGTCCGCCGTACGGATGTAGAACTGCGGGCGGTAGCCCGTGGAGAGCGGGGTGCGGCGGCCGCCCTCCTCCGTGGACAGCACGTACACCTCGGCGGTGAAGCGCCGCCGCGGCGTCACGCTGCCCGGCGCCGCGACGACATGCCCCCTGCGCACCTCGTCCCGGTGCAGGCCGCGCAGCAGCAGGGCGACGTTGTCCCCGGCCTGGGCGGACTCCATCGGTTTCCCGAAGGTCTCCACACCGGTCACCGTCGTCTCCGCCCCGTCGCCCAGCACCGCCACCCGGTCGCCGACACGCACCGTGCCGCGCTCGACGGCGCCGGTGACGACCGTGCCGCGCCCGGTGATGGTCAGGACGTTCTCCACCGGCAGCAGGAACGGCGCGTCCAGATACCGCTCCGGCGTCGGCACGTAGGTGTCCACCGCGTCGAGCAGCGCCTCGATGGCCTGGCTCCAGCGGGGGTCGCCTTCCAGGGCGCGGAGCCCGGAGACCCGTACGACGGGTACGTGGTCCCCGTCGTACCCGTGCGCCGACAGCAGCTCGCGGACCTCCAGCTCCACCAGGTCGGTCAGCTCGGGGTCGCCCGCGTCCGCCTTGTTCAGCGCGACGACGACGTACCGGACGCCGACCTGCTTGGCGAGCAGGACGTGCTCGGCGGTCTGCGGCATGATCCCGTCGAGCGCGGAGACGACGAGGATCGCGCCGTCGAGCTGCGCCGCGCCGGTGACCATGTTCTTGATGAAGTCGGCGTGGCCCGGCATGTCGACGTGGGCGTAGTGCCGGGTGTCCGTCTCGTACTCGACGTGCGAGATGTTGATGGTGATGCCGCGCGCGGCCTCCTCCGGAGCCCGGTCGATCCGGTCGAAGGGCACGAAGGTGCCGCTGCCCCGCTCACTGAGCACCTTGGTGATGGCGGCGGTCAAGGTGGTCTTCCCGTGGTCGACGTGGCCCATGGTGCCGATGTTCAGGTGCGGCTTGGTCCGCACGTATGCCGTCTTGGGCATGGCTGTTCTTCCTCGCGAGTGCGATGCGGTGAGTACGGCGGCGTGACGCGCCGCCGTGGGAACCCCTGAGCCCCACCGACCCTCCCCCTGCGGGGTTCGCCGGTCGATCCGGAGAGGGTCAGCTTCGCGCGCCGCCGGCCGCGGATGCGGCGGGAACGGCGGCGGCAGTGCCTGCCGCGACGGGGTCGGCGGCGACGGTGGTGCCGGGGAACGGCACGGCATCGGCCTTGAGCGCGGCGATCAGCGCCGCGAGCGAGTCGACGGCAGCCTTCGGCGCGTCCGCGACTGCGGACGTGAGCGCGAGGTAAGGCTGCCGGAACATGCGCCAAGGATCTCGCGCGGCACGCGCCACGTCGAACGATTTTCCAGCCCCGGCCTGCCCGCTCCCCCCTTCCCCCACCCCGCCCCTCCCCACACCTCCTACTCTCCTCCCCCCACACCTCCCACATCTCCCGCCCCCCCTTCCCTCACCCCGTCCCTCCCTCCCCCGTCACCCCACAGCGACCGCGAATACACCTCCACGCCACACTCGTCGGTTACGCTCCCGGGATGCTCGAACCCGCCGCAACGCCCGACGGCCTCGCCGCGCGCTGCACGCGTGTGCTCTTCTCCCCCTGGGCCCGCCTCGCCGTACTCCTCGTCCTGCTCGCAGGCGCCGCCGCCGCCATGCTCGTCTGGCAGCCGCAGCGGCTGCTGGCACACGGCTGGCCGCCCGAGTGGGCCGGCGGCGGCGCCGTGGTGCTCTTCGGACTCGCGTACGGGGTGTGCACCACCGCGTTCGTCCCCCGCCCGGTTCTCAACCTCGCCGCCGGGGCCATCTTCGGCAGCCTGTCCGGCTTCCTGTCCGCCCTGGCCGGCACGGTCCTCGGCGCTGGCCTGGCCTTCGGGCTCGGCCGGCTGCTGGGCCAGGACGCCCTGCGCCCCTTCCTGCGCGCCCGCTGGCTGACCGCCGCCGACCGGCAGCTCAGCGACCACGGTTTCCGCTCGATGCTGGCGATCCGGCTCTTCCCCGGCCTGCCGTTCTGCGCCACCAACTACTGCGCGGCGGTCTCCCGCATGGGCTGGGGCGCGTTCCTGCTGGCCACCACCCTCGGCAGCGTGCCGAACACCGCCGCATACGTCATCGCCGGCGCCCGGGCCTCGACGCCCACCTCGCCCGCCTTCCTGATCTCCACCGGCTTCATCGCGGTCTCCGGTCTGGCCGCGGTGCTCGTGGCCTGGCGCAAGCGCGCGTCACTCCGGGGGCGTTGACCGGCAGGCGTCCGGAAAGAGCCCTTTGACCCCTCGGACACTTCCGGGCGCTACGCTGCCCCTCGACCGGTCCCTGATCCCGCCGACCGCACGTTGCCCTTCCGCCCTTTCCGCCCTCGTGCCGCCCGTCCCGCGTCTTCGCTGGGTAAGCGCTTGATCACCCTCTGGATAGCGTAGCTTCGATGCACTGGTTTGAATCCTTCATCCTCGGCCTGGTCCAAGGGTTGACCGAGTTCCTGCCCATCTCCTCCAGCGCGCATCTGCGCCTGACCGCGGCATTCGCGGGCTGGCACGACCCCGGCGCCGCCTTCACCGCGATCACGCAGATCGGCACCGAGGCCGCCGTACTGATCTACTTCCGCAAGGACATCGCACGGATCGTCTCGACCTGGGCGCGCTCCCTCGTCAACCGCGACCTGCGACACGACCACGACGCCCAGATGGGGTGGCTGGTCATCGTCGGCTCCATCCCGATCGGCGTCCTGGGCATCACCCTCAAGGACGCCATCGAGGGCCCCTTCCGCGATCTGCGCCTGATCGCGACGACCCTCATCGTCATGGGCGTCGTCCTGGGCATCGCGGACCGCCTGGCCGCCCGCGACGAGTCCGGCGGCCGCCACCGCGCCGTCAAACAGCGCAAGACCCTCACCGACCTGAACGTCAAGGACGGCCTCATCTACGGCGTCTGCCAGGCCATGGCCCTGATCCCCGGCGTCTCCCGCTCCGGCGCCACCATCAGCGGCGGCCTCCTGATGGGCTACACCCGCGAGGCGGCGGCCCGCTACTCCTTCCTCCTCGCCATCCCCGCCGTTCTGGCCTCCGGCGTCTACGAACTCAAGGACGCCTTCGGCAACAACGCCACCACAAGCCACGTCTCCTGGGGCCCGACCATCTTCGCCACGGTCATCGCCTTCGTCGTCGGCTACGCCGTCATCGCCTGGTTCATGAAGTTCATCACCACCAAGAGCTTCATGCCCTTCGTCATCTACCGCATCCTCCTGGGCATCGCCCTGTTCGCCCTGGTCAGCGCGGGCGTCCTGAGCCCCCACGCCGGCGAATCGGCAGGCTGAGACGACCGTTCCGGGCCCCTGGATCTACCAGTTCCTGCTCGCACCAACACGCAGGAACCAGCAGATCCCGGCACCTCCGCGCGGGCGATTTCCATGGTCGACTCCCATTCGGCTCCCAGTTGACCTTGCCCGTCGGCGGCCGGTGTGTCACCGGACCGCCGCTGCGAGGCGGCCAGCCGCACCCTGAGCCCCCCCGACCCGGACGCGATGAGGACACAGGGGTGAAGGAGGCGCATCCGCCGGCCCGGTAACTACGGCGAGCACGCCCACGGCGATGCGCACCACTGCCGCGCCCGCCGCCGACGAACACCGCAAGACCCCGGTCTGACCAGGCCGCATCCAAGATGCGGCCCAGCCCCAAGCCCCCGGGCTCACCGCCTCCTACCTCCCCTTCATCCAGCGGCCCCTGGACACGCCCGCCGCACCCTGCGCGAGCACGCCCAGGCGCAGTGAACGCCGACTTCGTCCCTGCGTCCGGCCCCCGTGCGGTCGCTGCACCGGCTTCAACTCGGCAGGGCACCCAAGACCCCCGACAGAGTCACTCACTTAGCGAACCGCCTGTCCGTACTGCCGGACCTGCATGTCTGACGATCGGCAGGGTACTTCGCTCAGATGACAGAATCGCAATCTCCTGCACCGTATGCGCGCATACGGACCACTGTTCTCGACTGCCCTGACACGCTGACCTTGGCCCGCTTCTACCAGGGCCTCCTGGGAGGACGCATCTCGGGCCGCAGTGAGCAGTGGACCGAGTTGCATGTGGAAGGAGCCCCTCACCTGTCCTTCCAGCAAGCTCCTGGCTACAAGCCTCCGGCCTGGCCGGACCCGGACCGGTCGCAGCAGTTGCATCTCGACTTCGACGTCGAAGACATCGAGGCGGCTGAGAGGCACGCATTGGCGCTGGGGGCAGTGCCGCTGGACGTGGACGACGACGGAGGCGCCCGGCGTTTCCGTGTCTACGCCGACCCGGCGGGACATCCTTTCTGTCTGATCCGCCCGGCCTGAGGGTTGAGGCGAGCCTGCGGCGTACGGTCCGGCACCGCCCTCGCGGGGGTGCCGGACCGTACGCCGGTTTAGTCGGCGCGGCGGGCGGCCCAGGCCCGTGTCAGATAGGTGGTCTCGACGGTCTCCAAGTCGACGAGCCGTTCTTTTACGTAGTCCAAGAACTTGCGGAAGTTCTCCTCGCCGAGCTGAACCTGGACATCGTTGACGGACTTCCACACGCCCAGGTAGTGCTCAACGCTTTGCTGAACGGTGTGCCGGCCTTCGAGGAAGACGACGTCCTCGAAATGGGGGCAGGCTGTCAAGCGGTCGGTGAGGGTTTCGTTGAGTCCCGTTCGAGCCGATGAGACGCGCCGCAGGTCGGGCTTGAGGCGGGTCAGTTCTGCCTCTATGTCCACGAGCAGCGGATTGTCGTCGATGTGCCGGGGGTTCCACAGAGCGACGAACCACCCACCGGGCCGCAGGAGGCGACGGAATTCTGCCGTCCCAAGGTCGAAGTCGACCCAGTGGAAGGATGAAGCCATGCTGACCAGGTCGGCGCAGGCATCCGGCAGTCCGGTGTCTTCTCCCTTTCCCGCTCGCCACTGGATGGGAAACTGCTTGGAGTCGCGCATGCCGGTGGTGCGCATTTCTTCGTTCGGGTCGACTGCGGTGACGGAGCGAAATCCTCCTTCCGCGAGCATGCGTGCCCATATTCCGGTGCCAGCGCCGACGTCTACGGCGTCGCATTGGTCGGCCGACCGATCCAGTAACCCGATGAGAGCCGACCTGACTGTGGGTGCGTACCCTTCCCGGTACTTGCTGTAGTTTTCAGCCAGACCGGTGAAGTCGCCGTGCTTAAGGCTTCCTGTGTTCACTTCTTCCTCCTGCTCACAGTGGTCGGGTGGGCGGTGCGCCAGGCGTCGCGCTGCGCGCAGAACTCGATGATTTCGCGTGCGGCCCGGTCGGGGCTGGTGTCGTCATGGTTGGCGATCACGAGGTCCGGATTTCTCGGAAATTCAGGGGTGACGCCGAGGCCGACGATTTTGTGACGGTCCCCGTGGCGGTAAATACCTTTGCTGTCGCGTTGGCGAAGGACGTCCAGGGGTACGTCGAGCAGGACTTCGATGTAACCGTCAATGTTTTGGCGGTTCCACTCCTGCACGTCGTGGAAGAGGGAGATGGTGGAGCAGACGACTGTGTGACCCTGGAGAGCGAACGTGCGGCATAACCGGGCATAGGTGAATGCCATACGGTGACGGCTTTCCCGGTCGTAGCCCCCGTGTACGTCCAGGGCTTCGCGCACGATGTCCCCGTCCAGGATGACCGGTGACATGCCTTGGGTGCGCAATCGGTCGACCAGGGTTCGGGACACCGTCGTTTTCCCCGCACCGGACAGGCCGGTTATCCATATGACCGGTCCGCCTAGCGTCACCTGCTGCTTTTGTTCCAATGTTGTTGGGGACGCCAAAATGTCCTCCGATTCCTTTTATGCCGTAGGGCGGCGGTGGTGTTCAGTGGGAACGGGACGGGATCTGGACGGAGTTTCTGCCGAGCCAAAGGCAGAGTATGGTCCCGAAAGCCGCTGCTGCCGCAATAATGGCAAAGGCGGTCTGGTATCCCAAAACAGCGGACTGCTCAGCACCGCCGAAAGCCGCGATCACCGTTGCCAGCATCGCTACGGACATCGCTCCGGCGACATGGGTGCTGGTTTCGAACAAGCCGTACGCGGTTGATTTCTCCCGGTCGTGCACATGCTCTCCTGCCGCAGCGTTCAGGGTTACTGCGGCGATTGCGATACCGAAGCCGACCAGCAGCTGCGCGGGCAAGAGGGTGAAAGCGTAAGGGCCTGAGTGTGCTGCCAGCGCGATGCTGGTCATGCCGAGGGCACAGGCTGTCAGTGCTCCGGCGGACACCGACCACCGCGACCTGGAGCCGCTCAACAGGCGTGAAGCGACCGGCGATCCGGCGAAGGCGGCCAGTCCCAGCGGGACGAAAGCAGCTCCGGCTTCCAGTGTCGAATAGTGCCTGACTTTTTGAAAGTACAGCAGCGCAACGTAGACGGTGCCGTTGTAGGCGAACACCTGGGCAGGCATGACCAGCATGGCGATACGCAGGGTGCGTACGCGCAAGACCGCGAGTGGTACGAGCGGTATGCGCGCACGCCGCTCCCTGAACACAAAACTGGTGAACACCAATCCGGCACCTGCCAGCGCAAGCAGGGTCGAGGGTGCCACCAGAGAAGATCTCTCCACATTGGTGACAGCGAAGACCAGGAGCATGAACGCGGTGGCGAGTAGGGCCGCTGCCGGCACATCCATCTGGTGGGAGCGCTTGGGCTCCGGTTTGCTGTCGGCCACGGACCAGGGCACCGCGGCGGCGGCACACAGCGCTACGCATGCCGAGAGCAGAAAGACGAACCGCCAGCCCAGAGTCTGCTCGACGAGGCCGCCCACTATTGCTCCGCACGCACTGCCGCTGCTGCCTGCCACACCGGAGACAGCGAAGAGGCGGTTTCGCGCAGATCGGTCGGGGACACTACTGATGAGGGCGAAAGCGTTCGGGACGGCCAGGGCAGCTCCCAGCCCTTGGACGGCTCTCCCCGTCAGCATCCACGCCAGGTTTGAAGCCGCGCCAGATACGAGTAGCCCGCAGGCCAGCAGGCCAAGGCCCGTCGCCAGCATGCGCCGACGGCCGAACCGGTCACCGCTGCGCCCTCCCAGCAGCAGGCATCCCCCCAGCGCCACGGTGTACACCGTGATGATCCACTGGGCATCGAGGTTCCGCAGCCCGAGGCCGGTCTCGATGGCGGGCAAGGCCACGGTCACCACGGTTCCGTCGAAGACCACCAGGAAATTGGTGGCGGCCAGCACTCCTGCTGCCATGACCCCGGTGCCCTGGCGCCGGCTGCGCACCGCAACGTCCACCCCGTGATTCGCCTGTGTCATCGGCGTCGCATCAAGTCGAAGTTTCGAGGTCGTAACCGAAGCGACGAGCCAAACGGCGTAGCTCGGGGACAGCAAAGTGGTTGCCGAGTTCTGGTGTCATCCAGTCCCGCCAGCCGCCGACTTTTCCACTGCGCATGACCCGGGCTTCAGGCTGCCCAGGACCACTCACTGCTTCCTGTCGCTCAGTTTGCCGGGCGACTACGGCGTCCTCACGGGCCCGCATCGCCTCGTAAGAGCTGTGGTCGGCCGCCCGGCGCAATTCCGTCTCGTCCACGGCTATGGATAAGGCCGCGAATGCTTCTCGCATGGCCCTGGCCGCGTCTGCCTTCAGGTCCTCGAAGCGCAGGACGTGGCAGGCAGACGCCCGTTGAGCCGCGCTCAGCCAGTCGCGGTAGTAGATGGCCCACGCTTCAGCCGGCGGGCGGCCGGTGAAGAACGGCATCCTCAGGAACTCGGTGAAGGTGTCGGGTACCTTCTCCCACTCCAGCTGAGCGAATCCGCGGTGGTACCGGTACCAGGAGTACAACGCGTCCCTCGGATCGCGTACCAGGAGAAGGACGGAACCGAAGTTGTACCCGTCGAATTCCTCGGACGGCAAGTGTGTCTTCATCAAGCGTGGCCGTGGGCAATGAACGGCGTGGAGAGAGGGCTCGTGCGAACTCTGAACGGAGCCTTCAGCGGATGGTGGATAGCCCCTGATGCGGCGGCTGATGGCGTCGTCGGCCAAGTGGACAGTTGTGTCATCTATCAGCCGGTCACGGTTCAGGTCGATATACCCGAGTCCCAGTTCCAATATGATGTTCCCCAGCAGGGACGATCCCGCTCCGCCGATACTGGGCATGATGACATCGTCAGTCTGGAGAAAGGCCATGTTGTGGTAGTGCAGGCCGAATCCCATCTTGGTGAAGCGCCGTGCCCCAGAGGAATGAGGGTTACCTAAATCCCACACGCAGAGCTCCCACCTACGTATAGGCCCACGGTCGACGCCGGACACCTCGCTGGCCGTTTACCTCAGCTACATCCATGGTTCACCGTGGGCTCAGGCCTTGTTTCCTGTCCCAGCGGGTGCCCTGTCCACTCCCGGACAAACATGCCCAGCACAACAAGCTCGCGCCAACGGCCTGGCGCAAGGCGGTGTTCGCCCAGCCAGCCGGGATACTGCTCAGGGTTTGCGTCCCGAGCGGTCAAAGCGTCGTCCACGGCGGGGTGTTCAGGAACGCAGGTGGTGCTGCCGTGCGGTGACCGGGGCGCGCCAGCGGGCTCGTACGGTGGTTTCGCTGTCGAGCCACTGGACGGCAGGGGCCGTGGGTTGTGGCAGGTCGCCCATGGTGGCGGCGATGTTGACGTAGCAGGCGAAGTCACCGTTCGCGGCGGCTTCGCGGAGCCGGTCGAGGGTGGCGGTCAGGTCGTCGTGTGCGCCGCGTACGGCGTGGTGGAAGGCGAGGGCGGTTTCCGGCAGCGGGCTGCTCGGCACTCCCCTGCTGGCCTGACCGGAGAAAACAGCGGCGTGTCCTTTGTGGTGTGAGGCGGCTCCCGGCCCGGGCGAAGGAGCGCCGCGGGCAGCAATCACGAAGCTTGTGAAGACCGCCCGGCCTCACCGGTCTCAGGCATCGTCGGCGAGCTCGGCCGTTCGGTAGCGTGGCGGTATTCGGCGTTGATCCGCTGAGCTTCTTCGAGCTGGTCTTCGAGGATGATGATGCGGCAGGCGGCCTCGATGGGAGTGCCCTGGTCGACGAGCTCGCGGGCGCGGGCGGCGATGCGCAGCTGATAGCGGGAGTAGCGGCGGTGGCCGCCGGCGGAGCGCAGCGGGGTGACCAGGCGGGCCTCGCCGATGGCGCGCAGGAAGCCCTGGGTGGTGCCGAGCATCTCGGCGGCCCTGCCTATGGTGTAGGCGGGGTAGTCCTCGTCGTCGAGCCGGCCGTACGAGTCGTCTGCTGTCATCGAACCTCTTTCATGGAACGCGTCGAGGGGCCCGGATGCCGTACTGGCACCCGGACCCCGAAGGAACTGCTACACCATCTGCCGACCGTGATACCGCGTCGGCCTTCTGTATCCGCCGACCCAGCCGAAGAGCTGCCGGGACTGCGGGGATCGCGGTTGCTTGACCGGAGACCACCTCACTGTCGATGTCCTGCGGTACCCGGACCTCATACGTGCGCCCGGGCGATCCTGATGGCGACCGTTCCTCCGTTCTTCCCTCAGTGATCAACTGCTGTACTGCTGGTGATGCGAACTGCTCAGCGGCCTGTGACAGCGCCGCCTTCCGGCAGCCGGCCCCGTTGCCCGTCCTGCTCTGGCGTGGAACCTGCCGCCTTGCTTCTTGCTTCCCGGTGCGTGCGCTTGCAGCTGGCGCCTTCACCAGGGTTCTGCTCACGGCGGCCCCTGATACTGCGGGTCGCCCGGTGCGGCCGTCAGCCCCGTCGCCGTCCTGCTCAGCTATGGCTTCGGAACTCCACCGCCGCACCGTCCTGCGTGCTGCATGTGCGGGTCCTGCTGCCCGGCAGTTCGTCTCTGCCGGGCCCTTCGGTCTCTCTGGGTTACGAGAGAAACCATAACTACCCCACCATCCAATGTCTACTGCGGCCGACATAGATTTTCGGTCGGACGGTGGGGAGGTATTCGGCTCTGACTGGCGATGGGGCAGGGGTGCGGCCCGCACCGCCGGAGTAGCGGGCCGCAAGCCGGGCACACGCACCGGACGGGCAGAACCGGGCATTGACGATCCAGAGACCAGGTGAGCTGATGGACACGGTGAGCGCCAGCGGTGCCCCTGTCCGCTCCGGGAGATCCGCCGCCGCCCGCCTGGATGCTCGGGCCTTCCTGGACGGCCTCCTGCCTCCGGTCGCGTCCGAGGCCGCGGACACCGTGCTCCTGGTCGTCTCCGAACTCGTCACCAACGCCCTGCGCCACGCGGGCGGCACCTGGGCCCTGGAGCTGACCGCGCACCCGGACGGCATCGAGGTGGCCGTGCACGATCCCAGCCCGCGGACGCCGCGCCTGCGCACCCCCGATCTGAACGGCGGCACCGGAGGGTTCGGCTGGCCCTTGGTCAACCGCCTCGCCCGCACCACCGCGGTCACCCCCGGGCCGTTCGGCGGCAAAACCGTCAGCGCCCTCCTCCCCCGGTAGCTGCGGAAAAAATATTCTGCTGCCGGGTGGTGGCTGAGAGTGCCCGCTGGCTGGGCCGCCGTTCCGGCAGGGCGGCTCCTACGGGTTCGAAACGGCAGCCGTAGGAGCCGCCCCTGCCGGCCCCGGACGCGGGACAGCGGCCGGCCGGACAGGGGAGCCCGCATCAGCTGATGTCCAGCCTTGCCTGCGACAGGCATAAGACCTGTCTGGCGACCTTCACCACTACGTCCACTCCGCTCACCCCGGCCTGCGCTGGTTCAGCCCGCGTCGCACCAGGACGCGGTGGATGGTGGCCGGCACCGCAGCGGCCGCCAAGGCCCTCGGACGCATCGGCATCAGTGCCGATGTCTCACCCGCGTACACCCAGCTCGCCACTTGGCGCAGTCAGACCCTCCCCGACACCGTCCGCCGCCGCGCCGCCACCCGGCGCTGAGGCGGCACCAGCCTCCCGAGGCAGCGCATCTAAATAAGGTTCTTAGATTTTAGTGCTCCCCTTTGGCTAGTTGACCGCCTCGCCCCGCGCTACGCGGCACGATTCTGAGGAGCTCCGCCATGATCACGCCCGCCCCGACTGCTTCTTTCGCCGCTGTCGTCCCGCCCGTCGTCGCCGTCGCCTACCACTCGGGGTTCGGCCACACCGCGGTGCTCGCCGAGGCGGTGCGCGACGGTGCCGCCGGCGCCGGGGCGACCGTCCACCTGGTCAAGGTCGACGAGATCACCGAGGAGCAGTGGGACCTGCTCGACGCTGCCGACGCGATCGTTTTCGGCTCGCCGACCTACATGGGCACCGCGTCCGGCGCCTTCCACGTCTTCGCCGAGGCCACCTCGAAGCGCTACACGACCCGCGCCTGGCAGGACAAGCTCGCGGCGGGCTTCACCAACTCCGGCTCCAAGAGCGGCGACAAGCTGCACACCCTGCAGTTCTTCTCCGTGCTGGCCGCCCAGCACGGCATGCACTGGGTCAACCTCGGCCTGCTGCCCGGCTGGCACTCCACCACCGCCTCCGAGAACGACCTCAACCGCCTCGGCTTCTACCTGGGCGCCGCCGCGCAGACCGACACCGACCGGGGCCCGGACGGCGTCCACAAGGCCGACATAGCCACCGCCGACCACCTCGGCCGCCGCGTCGCCGCCCAGGCCGCGGTCTACGCCGCCGGCCGCGCCGCGGTCGCCGCCTGATCCGCTTGTTCCAGAGGCCGGTCGACGGCGGGAGGCCGGTTGCGCAGAGGCTGTGCGCGGCGGTGTCCTGCCGCCCGCCTGGCTCCTGCTGAGGCTGCCTGGCGCAACCAGCCCGCTCCCTCTTGCCGTCGCCCTTGCCACGGTGGCAGCAGCTGCGGTCGGCGCCGGGGCCTACATCCGGGACAACATCGACATCCGCCGCTAACCCAACCACGCCGGGGGCAGGCACCGCGGTGCCTGCCCCTGGCTACCAGGCCAGCATCGAACCGTACTTCCCGGCCCCGGCCTCCGGCCGTGCGCTCTCCCACGTACGGTGCGCACTATTCGCACACCCCGTTGGCCGTGACGGATAGCGCCGGGTGCCCACATCCCAGTCGGCGACCTTCAACGCGGTGGCCACCAGCGGCTGGGCGTCTCCTGCGCGAACGCCGACGGCATCGTCATCGCTTGCAGTCACACGGATCAGCCGGTCTCGGATGGCCCTTCGAGCTGCTCCATGATCTGGTCCACGATCGTCTCGCACAGAGCAGGGGCCTGGAGTGCGGCCTCGACGCTCCGCCTGATGAACTCACGCACTTCGATCTCCTGCATTGCTGTGATGAGGAGCCCCCGCAGGCCGGATCCGTGACCGAACCCCCTTCAGCAGCCGGGTCAAGGGCGGAGACCAGGGCCTCCACCACTCTCCGGGGGGCGAGGTGGGCCGGCGCATCCGTTGCGGGGTAGAGGAGCGCGAGCTGGCTCAGCAGCCGGGCGTAGGCCTCGCGCTGCGGCGGCCGCGGTTCGGTCTGCCCCTTTTCGCAGCTGACGACCGTGGCGCGGCGGACGTTCAGCACAGTGGTCACCTGGTCCTGGCTCAGGCCATGTGCTTTGCGCAGCCGTTCGCGTTCGGCTGGCGGGGGCAGGGCGGGCTGGCCCGTGACCAGGGCGTCAACCGCGTCGAACAGCTCGGACAAAGGGCGCCTCCTGCCCTGCAGCCTACCTCGATCGATTCTGGATCGTACTTATGCCGTACTTTTAGCGTGCAGTTCTGGTGATCGTTACTGGATGTGTGGAGGGTCGGGAGGGCCGGTGCGGGACAGGGACGTGGCACCGGCTGTGCTGGCGGAGACGGAGCACCAGGACATCCTGGAGACGCTCATCGCGCCGACGTGGACGAAGGACGCCGTCGTCCAGGAGCGGGCGGTGGTGGTCTTCGTGGCCGGTCCGCCGGGGGCCGGCAAGTCCGCCGTCGCCGACCTGGTGCACGAGGTGCTGGCCCGGCGCGGTGGTGCAGTACGCATCGGCAGTGACCTGTACAAATCGCTGCACCCGGCCTATGCGGCGCTGCTGGCCGCCGACGACCGGCGGGCCGGGGTCGCGGTGCGTAACGGACACCCGCCGGTGGCAGGAAGGTGTGGAGGCGTACGTACGTCGCCGCCGACTGGACGCCGTGGTGGAAACTGCGCTGGCCGATGCGGACACCTTCCGTGCCGCGGCCGCGGCCTACCGAGCGGCGGGGCACCGCATCGAGGTCGCGGTGCTGGCCGTGCCGGAGGCGGTCAGCCAGCTCAGCGTGCTGGAGCGCTACCTCGGCCAGGTTGAAGCCGCTGGCGCGGGACGCTACGTCTCCTTCGGCAACCACGACCTGTGCAGCCGCGCCCTGCTGGGCACCCTTCGCGTCATCGAGGCCGAGGACCTGGCGGACCGCATCCCCGTCTTCCGCCGCGACCGTGAAGTGCTGGCCAGCACCGAGCTGAACGGTGCGATACGCGGTGGTGAAGGGGCCGCGGCGGCGGTGGCCGCGGAGCGGTTACGGCCCTGGACCGCGCGCGAAACGCAGCGCTTTCGCCAGGCGATGTCCGGAGCCCAGCAGCGGGTGCATCCCGAGCGGATCTCCCGCGAGCGCCTGGCCTGGCACTTCGACACCAGCGTGCTGAAGGCCGAATCTGCTGTCGACGGCTGGTACCCACTGCTGACGTCCGTCCCCGCCGACCAGGCGGATGCCGGGCAGGCCCTGATCCACTACAAGGGCCAGGGCACGGTCGAACGCAGATACCACGACTTCAAGGGCCCGCTCGCGGTTGCGCCGGTCTTCGTCCAGCACAACCGGCGCGTCGCCGCCCTCATCCAGGTCATCTGCCTGGTCCTGCTGGTCTTCTGTCTGATCGAACGCCAGGTCAGACGGGCGCTCGGCCCCGAGCAGACCATGAGCGGTCTCTACCCCGACAACCGCCGCGTCCGCCCCACGGGCCGCATGATCTTCTACCACTTCGGCGAACTCACCCTGCAGGTCGGCAACATCACCGAGCCGCCCACCGCCCAGATCACCCGCAGCGTCCAACTCCACCTCCTCGACCTGCTCGACACCGACATCGGACAGACCCGCTGGCCGCAGACCTGAAACGGTGACCGCGAAGTCCGGGGCTAGAGGGAACCACGCCTCACACAAGGCCGAGATCGTTATGGATTACTTGTCTCGAATGGGACTGGTCGCTCATGCACCCGTACGTGTAATGCGCAGGTGTGCCGGCACGGCCCACCACTGGTCCGGGCGGTCGACGACCTGGGCGTCGGGGCCGGTCTCACCGTACCGGGCGAGGCGCAGAAGGTAGGCCGCGATGCCTGCCGCGCCCTGCATCCACGTCGTGCCGGGCGGCAGCAGCGGCGGGTCCTCGCGGTGTTCCAGAAAGCGCCAACGAGCGCCCGCGTCATCCCTGATGACCCGGGCGACCAACGCGTCACCCATCCTGTGCGCGGCCCGCAGCAGGGTCTGTCTCCTCTCCGGCACCCGGCAGTCCTGGGCCGCGTCCAGCAGGACGTCTCCGACGCCCGCCGTTCCGCAGCAGCGGCCGTCGTTGTCCCAGAAGCCGGGACGCAGGCGTTCCGGCACACCCGAGGTGAGAATCGAGGTCAGACAGCGCTGCCGCAGTTCGTCGACGTCGTGGCCAGCCACCTCGGTGACCCCTGCGTGCGCCAGCGCGGTGAACAGGTGCGAGGTGCCCGCCGGGCCGTGGCACCACGTGTACGTCACCGGTTCCACCTCCCGGCGCGACGGCGGGATCGTGTGCGGGACGACGAAGCCCGCATCCTCCAACGACCCCACCGAGAGGACGTGCCGGGCGCCCGCGACCGCTGCCTCGACGAAATCCTCGCGGCCCAGGGCAGCGCCCGCGACCGCCAAAGCGGCCGCGACCCCGGACGTTCCGTGCGAGTAGTTCGGCGCCCTCGACGCCGCCCCCGGTGTCGTACCCCAGTCGAGGCCCGCCTCCGTGCGGTCCGCCGCCCGCAGCAGGGCCTCGCCTCCCGTCGTCGCGATCACCTCGGTGAACTCGCTCTTCGCCCAGACCGCCGTCATCACCACGCCCGCGGTCCCCATGACGACGTCGGTGAGGGGCGCGTCGGAACCCGGCTCGAAGTCGAGCGTGGTCTTCCATCCGTCGCCGGTCGCCAGGGCGGCCAGCCGCCGCAGCGCCACCACTTCCTCACCCGGGGCGAGCAGTCTGAGCGCCGTCGCGTCGCCCGCGAGGCCGTCGTACAGCGAGGGCTCCGTTCGCTGCTCGGCCTGGGCCGACAGCCTGGTCACGATGCCGGTCACCAGCGCCGTTTCCCGCACGCCCAGCTCCCGGTACTGCGCGATCTCGGCCAGCACCGGGGCCAGGCCGGCGATCCCCGCGTACAGCGAGTCGCGGTCCTGGGCAGGTGACGCGGCATCAGAACCGCCCTCCACCAGCCACGGACCCTCGTCCTCGCACACGTGGTCCAGCACCCACGACCACGCGGCCTCGCCCACATCCCGATATACGTCGCTTCTCACCAAGCCACGCCCCAACCGCCGGATCACCGGCCCGTGCGGTGCGGTGTTGCCGCTCCGTCAGTTCCGGCGGTCGCGGAGGGCCACTTCAAGACGCTGACGCTGAGCCCGTGGCCGCGGAGGCCGGGAAGCCATCGACACACCCGATCCAACGCCACACCACCGGCCCAGGACACCACCGAACCGGTCACACCAAACGAATCAACGACCCACGAAGTACGGGGCTAGTAGTGCTTCGTTAGCTCTGCCGATCTTGCCTGTTCAGGGGCATGGTGGAGTGATGAGACTCGGGGAGGTGGAGCGGCTCCGGGGTGAGTCGGCGGACTTCGTTGCCGAGGTTTTCGGTTCGCTGCCGCGGCGGGACCAGCGGCGGTGGGGTGAGTGTTATCTGCGGGGTCTGATGCTGGACGGGTGGCGCAAGTCGATCCAGCCGATGGCCGCGCGGCTGCCGGACGGGAACATGCAGGCCCTGCAGCAGTTCGTGAATCAGTCGCCGTGGGAGTGGGAGCCAGTACGGCAGCGGATCGCCCAGCGGTTGTGCGAGGTGGTCCGGCCCGAGGTGTGGGTGGTCGACGATGTCTCCTTTCCCAAGTGCGGCAAGGCCTCGGTCGGGGTGGCCCGGCAGTACTGCGGGGCCTTGGCAAGCGGGCCAGCTGCCAGGTCGCTATCAGCGTGCACGCGGCCACCGACAGTGCGTCCTGCCCGCTGGAGTGGGAGCTGTTCCTGCCCCAGGAATGGGCCAAGGATGCCCGGCGGCGCCGGGCATCGGGGGTGCCCGGCGAGGTCGGCCACGTGGCCAAGTCACAGTTGGCCCTGGCGCTGCTGGACCGGCTAGCGACCTGGCTGCCGGCCGTGCCGGTGATCGTGGCTGATGCCGGCTACGGCCGCAGCGTCGCCTTCCGCCTCGCCCTGGAGAGGCGGGGCTGGTCCTATGTGGTGGCGGTCGACCCCAAGGAGGTCGCCCGGCCGGCCGAGGCGGAGCCGTACCTGCCGGCCTATGGCGGGCTGGGGCCGCCGGCTCTGCCGCGCTATCGAACCCCGGCCCGCCCCCTGCCCGACCTCATCGAGGAGGCCACCGCGTTCACCGAGGTGGCCTGGCGTGAGGGCAGCAAAGGGATACTGACCTCGCACTTCGCGGTGCTGGAGGTGCGTCCCTCGGGCAAGGAGGCCAGCCGCACCGCGCAGGAGCAAGGCGGCGGCCGCAACCGCTGGGACGGGGTGCTGCCCGCGCGGACGCTACTGGTCGAACGGCCCGAGGGCGCCCCGGAACCGACCGGCTACTGGATCTCCGATCTGCCTCCCACCGCCTCCCCGAAGGAGCTGGTGCGGTGGGCGAAGATGCGCTGGCGCATTGAGCACGACTACCGCGAGCTGAAGCACGGCCTGGGCCTGGACCACTTCGAGGGCCGCACCTGGCGCGGCCGGCACCACCATGTCACCCTCGTCACCGCCTCCCAGGCCTTCCTCACCCTCCGGCGCTTGGACCCAAAAGCCCACACACCGGCCTCACCCTCTACCAGGTCCTCAACGGCCTGCAGAACGTCCTGAGGTGTTGGACCGGCACCTGCACCACCTGCGGCCGCCCCCTGACCAGAGCCAGAACCTAACGAAGCACTACTAGGTCGTGACTTTTGGATCAGCTTGCGGATCAGATGAAGATGCCCGCGATGTGGAGTGCGGCCAGGGAGTCGGTGGCGGTCCGACCGGCGGGCCCTGCCCCGCGGCTCTGGCCCCACGTGAACCCGTACGGCCGGTTCGAGCTCGACAGGAACAGCCGCCCGGGCCTGTCCGTCCGGTCGACGGTGCCCGGCCCGCGCACCCCGCGGGGAGACGCAGTCGCAGCCCCACTGTGAGCATCAGGGCTGGCCGGACATATCCGCAGGTGGCGGCCGTGCAGGTGGCAGGAGCGCTTGGGGCGCCACTGTCGAGGAAGGCGGGAGTCAGCCGCTGGCCGGCGCTCCAGTGCGCTGGCTGGGGTACCGATGATGCCTGTGGGGCGATCCGACGCTTCTGTCACCCCATGCCCGGAATGTCCGCCTAGGCTCGTCCGTACTACGTGATCAAATCGATCGCCAGCAGGGACTGAGGGAGTGCGGAGCATGCCTGAGAACACGCTGCGGGACAAGGTCGCCGTCGTCGGCGGTGGCGAGAAGAATTTGGGCGGGCTGGTGAGCAGGACATTCGCGGAGGCCGGGGCGAGGGTGGTCGTGCATTACCACAGCTCCGAGAACGAGGCCGAGCAGACGGTGAAGGCGATCCAGGAGGGCGGAGGACAGGCCGTCCGCGTCCAGGGGGACCTGACGAAGGTCGCCGACGTACGGCGGCTCTTCGACACGGCGGTGGACACCTACGGCGGCGCCGACATCGCGGTCAACACCACCGGGATGGTGCTGCGCAAGCCGATCCTGGAGACCACCGAGGAAGAGTACGACCGCATGTTCGGCATCAATGCCAAGGCGGCGTACTTCTTCATCCAGGAGGCCGGGCGCCGGCTGAACGACCACGGCAAGATCATCAGCCTGGGCACGTCTTTGCTGGCCGCCTTCACCGACGGCTACTCCACCTACGCCGGCGGCAAAGCCCCGCTTGAGCACTTCACCCGGGCGGCCGCCAAGGAGTTCGCGGACCGCGGGATCTCCGTGAACACGGTGGCTCCGGGGCCGATGGACACGCCGTTCTTCTACCCGCAGGAGACCCCGGAGCGGGTGGAGTTCCACAAGTCGCAGGCGATGGGCAACCAGCTCACCCACATCGAGGACATCGTCCCGATCATCAGGTTCCTGGCCACCGAAGGATGGTGGTTCACCGGTCAGACGATGTTCCCCAACGGCGGCTACACCACCCGCTGACCCCGTGGTCTCCCGGCGTGGGTGCACCGGCCGGGTCAGTCCCGCCGGCGTCGGCGCCCTGCCTCCAAGACCGGGAGGTGGGGCCCGTTCCATGCCGGGCCGTGCCGTAGGTGTGCGCCACCACCCGTCGGGCGGTGGCGCACTACCTGTTCGTCAGCGGTGTCCCGCGGACGTCACCGGGGGGGCAGCGGCGTCCCCAGCTTTCGGTGTCGATGGCGTGGCGGTGCTGGTCGCGCAAGGTGGCGACATCGCGCTTGCTGTCCCACACGTGATCGCGGCGGTTCTGGAAGACGCGCTGGAGGTTGTCGTGGCCCCGGCCGGTGTGCACCCGCACCGTCTTGTGGCCGCCCAGGCGCAGGTGGTTGAAGCGGTAGGCCTGTGGCGGCTGTTGGACAGCGTCCAGCCCTTGAGGTTGACCGGGTGCCGGCCAGTGTTCTGGACCGTGATCCACTCCCCGTTCAGGCTGCGGTTGGCGCGGGTGTCCCGCTCGGGGCTGTCGGCCTGAACGGCGCCGATCACGATGGGCGAGCGGTGCCTGGCCGGAACGTGGTGGACGGTGGCCGACGCGGGCAGTGCCATGGTGGCGGCCAGGGCTGCCGAGACGAGGACGGTGGTGGCGAGACGTGGTGCGAAGCGGATCACGTAGACCTCCCGCGAACAGCCCCAGAGGGGGATGGTGAAAGCCGATGCCCGGGCCATCGCCGGACGAGGACCACAGGGAGGTCGCCGCGCCCATCACCTCGTTGAAAATGTGACTGGCCATTACAGAACACGGACATTGGCACACCAGATCCGCGACCAGCGCACACGCCCCCGCACCCGGCACCCCGCACGCGCCCCTTCCCCCGTCCCGCCCGCAACCGTGCTGACCAGCACAGCAGCACGGCTCCTGATCGTGCGGGGGATACTCCGCCATCACGTTCGAGAAGCCTCCCGTCCCCGTTCGCCGACGCCGCGAAGAAGGGGGACGCGAAAGCACAGCAGCCACGGCTGCTGCGCAGCCCGCGGAACACGTTCACAGGGGTGCGCCTCCCGGGCCGTTTTTCGGAGTACCCAGGGTGCTTCCGGATCGTCGGCGAGAGTGTGGTGCCCCGCTGGAGCACCGCCAAGAAGAGGAGTCCCTGTGCTTCCTGGTCACATTCACCGGATGAAGGGTGCCGTCGTGCTGGGCGCCAGCCGCCCCGGCGAGCACGGGCCCTTCGGAACCTGGGCGAACGACGAAGCCCAGCTCGACGACACCCCCAGGAGGACCCGGACGACGAGGGGCAACCCGCGCCTTCACGGCCCGTTGAAGCAGGTGCGCGACAGGCGCCGGGTGTGCGGCCATGGTTAGGCCCGGTGTACGGCCCGGCGCCCCGGACCATGAGCGCGCGGCGGCCGGATGCCGGTGACGACACCAGAGCGGCCCGCCTACGCCTCCGGGCGCTCTCTTCGCCGTCCTGGTCGTAGTTCGTAGTCCGACATCGGCAAGGGCTCGGCCTCCCGCATCAGCTCCGCCGTCCAGAACCGCTCCACCGCGGCGGGATCCTGCGCCGCCAGCGAGGTCACGGTGGGCCCGTCGGCCGCTGCATCCTCCGCCGGCCTGCCGAAGCTCGTCTTCGATGTGCTCGGTCCACTCGGTGTGGCCGGACTTGCGCAGCAGTTCGCGGCGCGGTCCAGTTCGAGGTCAGCGCCGCCGGTCAGCTGATGGAAGCGTACAGGTGGCCGCGGACCTGCTCGGGTGGTCTCCAGCGCCTTCGACAGGGAGCCGAGGGCTTCGACCGATTCGTCGCCGACACCGTCGGGACGCTGGTGGGCTGCGTCGAAGCCGTCGGTGCCCCCTGGGCACCGAGGCGTATCACGCCGAGTGCGGGCGCGGCGCCGATGGTGGCCTGCGTGCCCGCGCGGCCGCCGTTCGGCCGTCAGAACGCATCGTCCGCAGGCGGCAGCAGCGTACGCAGCACCGCCTTCGGGCGGCAGATCGCGCACGTGATGGCCACCTCCGGGCCCTGGGCCAGGAGCCGCAGGGCCTCCGCGTCGGTGGCCAGGGAGCCGCCTTCGGACCCGGCGGCGCAGTCCAGGCGATGCACCAGATGCCACCCGTTCCCCGTTACATCGACACGCCAACGGGTGCGCTTCTCCTGTGGCGGAGGATCCAGGACGGTGTAGTCCTCGCCCTCGAGGGGCCGCACAATCGGATACGGCGTGCAGCCACCGACAACGTGGGCTGCTGGATCGGGCCCCGCGGAGTATCCACCCGGCCGGGCAGCGTGAGCTCGTAGTCGTACCATCAGGGCGCCCGAGCGGTCGCGGCGTCAACGGGTGACGACCACCTGGACCGTCTGCCCGTCCGGCAGCGTCACCTTCACCAGGGGCCGTCGCCCAGTGCGCCGCCGTCTCGTTGTACTCCTCCACATCTCTGCCCCTAAGAGGAGCTAACAGAAAGCGTCAGTGTGGCCATGTCGTTGGCCGTGGCGGCTCGTTGCATGTGTTACGGGTAAGGGACCGCCGTGGCTGGTGTCGGACGACTTGTGGCTGAGGGTTGAGCCGCTGCTTCCGGTCCGAGCCCGGCGCAGGGAGCATCCGGGCCGGCTGCCGCTGGATGAGCGCAAGTGCCTGCAGGGCGTTTTGTTTGTTCTGCATACCGGCATCCAGTGGCAGTGGCTGCCGCAGGAACTCGGCTTCGGCTCGGGGATGACCTGCTGGCGCCGGCTGCGGGACTGGCACGAGGCCGGGGTGTGGGACCAGCGTCGCGGCGGCCCAAAACGGGGCCGAGCCCGGTCGACCGCGCCAGACCGGGCTCGAAACACCATGTGATCACCGATGCGCGCGGCACTCCGCCGGCCATCACGCTCACCGGCGGCAACCGGCACGATGTCACCCAGTTGCTGCCCCTGCTCGATGCGGTACCCCACCTCAAAGGCCGCACCGGCAGGCCCCGTCACCGGCCGCGGCAGGTTTTCGCTGACCGCGGTTACGACTTCGACAAGTACCGCCGCCTGCTGTGGCGGCGCGGGATCAAGCCGGTCATCGCCCGCCGCGGCGTGCCGCACGGCTCCGGACTCGGCACGGTCCGCTGGGTGGTCGAGCGTACGAACGCGTGGATTCACGGCTTTCGCCGTCTGCGCATCCGATGGGAGGTCCGCGACGACATCCACGAAGCGTTCCTGAAACTGGCCTGCTGCCTGATCACCTACCGACAAGCCCAAGCATTCTGTCAACTCCTCCAAATGGTCATCGACGTGCATATACAGTGCGGTCAAGAGGGCGTCTAAAGCGTGTTGCAGAAGGCTGTGATGCGGGCATTTTCTTGGTATGGCCGGTGTGTTGAGGGCTGATCGGGTGTGGGTGGAGACGTTCACGGGCCTGCGGCTGCGGCAGTTTGAGGGGCTGTTGCGGGCGGTGCGTGAGCGGGGCGGCAACGGTCCTGGTGGCGGCCGTCCGTGGTGCCTGCCGCTGGCTAACCGGGTCCTGCTGGTGGCCGTCTACTACCGCACGAACCTCACGATGCGGCAGCTCGCGCCGCTGTTCGGGATCTCGTCGGCGACCGTGTGCCGGGTCATCCAGCGGCTGCGGCCTTCGCTGGCACTCGAGCCGGCCGCCCGGCCCACCGATGCCGCGGACCGGCTGTGGATCGTGGACGGCACCCTGGTTCCGGTGCGCGACCGGACGGTCGGCGCATCGAGCCGTAATTACCGGTTCTCGGCGAACGTGCAGGTCATCATCGATGCCGACACAAAGCTGGTAGTCGCCGCCGCCCGGCCGGCTCCGGGCAACAAGGCCGACTCCCACATCTGGCGGAACTCCGGCCTGCCCGCCCAGTGCCAGGGCGTGCCCGTGCTCGGTGACGGTGCCTACCTCAACACCGGGCTCATCGTCCCGCACCGCAAACGCCAGGGGCGGCCCCTCCTGCCGGGCGAGGAGGAGGACAATGCCGAACACCGCAAGGTCCGCGCTCGCGTGGAACATGCCTTCGCGAGGATGAAGAACGACAAGATCCTCCGTGACTGCCGGCAGCGCGGCGACGGCCTCCACCACGCGGTCCAAGCGGTCGCCCCCATGCACAACCTCGCCCTGGCAACATGACCACAACCGCCGGAACCGGGCCCTGACCTGCCAGATCACAGCCTTCTGCAACACGCTTTAGTTCGGTCGTCACAACCCGATGCGGGACACCCTCCCCGCCTCCGTGAATCCCGCAATCGGAACTACTCGTCTAGACGATTGCTTCCGAGGGGGCTTTGGTCGTAGGTGTTCAGGATGCGGAGCGCAGGGGTCGGCACCGGGACTGGGTCTGGTGCACTCGTGTGCTAGCCTCTCGGGCGACTACTCGCCGTAGGGTCCAGCCCTCGCCATCAAGCCTCCTCGTGTCCGGTGACACCAGGAAGGCGGGAGTCACACCAAGTCCTGGCAAGGGGTGTGACGATGCGTGCCGTCTGTATAGCAGATCCGGCTGTGGAAGCCGTCGATCTGGTCAAGAGTTATCCGGCCGGCAGGAACAAGCCGCCCATCACGGCATTGCGGGGGTTGAGCTTCGCAGCGGCGAAGGGAACCGTATTCGGACTGCTCGGGCCGAACGGAGCCGGCAAGTCGACCACGGTGAAGATCCTCTCGACGCTCTCGGCTGCCGACTCGGGATCGGCTCGCGTGGCCGGGGTCGAGGCGGCGACGAGGCCCGAGCAGGTGCGCCGGGCGATCGGGTTCGTGTCGCAGAAGTCCGGCACGGACCCGATGGGCACCGCGACCGAGAACCTGCTGCTCGCCGGACGCCTGCACGGGATGTCCCGTCGGGATGCCATGGCCCGCGCCCGCGAGCTCCTGGACAGGTTCGGCCTGGCCGACGCCGCGAACCGGCTGGTGCAGACCTACTCCGGCGGTATGGCGCGCAAGCTCGACGTCGCGCTCGGCTTGATGCACCGCCCCCAGGTGCTCTTCCTCGACGAACCGACGACCGGGCTCGACCCCCACGCCCGCAGCGAAATGTGGGCCGAGATCGCGCGGATGGCCGGGGACGAGCAGATGACGGTGCTGTTGACCACGCACTATCTGGAGGAGGCCGATCACCTCGCCGACCGGCTCGCAATCGTCGACCAAGGCAGGGTGGTCGCTGCCGGCACCCCGAACGAACTCAAGAGCGGCCTGCGCGGCGACGCAGTGCACATCGAGTTGCCCCAGGCCGACCACAGGGCGCTCGCGGTCCTGCAGACGGTGCCCGAGCTGCGGGACATCACCATGGACGGGAGCACCGTCCATGGCCGAACCGATGACGGTGCCCGGGCGTTGCCACCCGTACTGGCCGCACTCGAGGAAGCGGGCATGGCCGTGACCTCCGCGACTCTCGCCCGGCCCTCACTCGATGACGTCTACCTGCGACACACCGGACACAGCCTCGACGCCGACGCAGACCCGAAGGCCCTGGAGGTGACGAAGTGACCACCGCACACCAGCACTTCACCGGCGCGCGACCACTAACCGTGCTCACGCACGCCGCGCTCCTGACCGGTCGGCTACTGCGCGCCCTTCGGCGGATGCCGACCTTCCTCCTCATCGGCCTGGTGCAGCCGGTGATCTGGCTGCTGCTGTTCGGACAACTGTTCCGCTCGGTGGTGGACCTTCCCGGGTTCACGCATGCAGGCGGTGGCTTCCTGCAGTTCCTCACGCCGGGCGTGGTGATGATGACCGCGCTGTTTCAAAGCGCGTGGGCAGGAACAACCTACCTGCAGGACATCGACCGCGGCGTGATGGACCGGATGCTCACCTCCCCCGCCAGCCGAGGCGCCATGGTGATCGCGACCATGGCCTACCAGGCGATCCAGACGCTCATCCAAAGCCTGATCATCGTCGCCATCGCCCTGGCCGTCGGCGCCCGGTTCCCCGGGGGCGTCGCCGGCGTCGGCGTCACACTGCTTGCCGCGGTGCTGCTGACCCTGACCTTCTCGGCGTTGTCCGACGCCGTGGCGCTGCTGACTCGCCAGCAGGCGACACTCATCGCGATCTCCCAATTCACCACGCTGCCAATGATGTTCCTCAGCTCGGCCGTGATGGACCTCGGCCTCGCCCCGGGCTGGGTCGGTGTCGTTGCCGACCACAACCCCATGGAATGGGCGGTCGTCGCGGCCCGAGAGGCGATGGGCTCCCACACCGACTGGGGCACAGTCTGGGAGCACCTGTGTCTGCTCGCAGCTGTGGCCCTCCTCATGGGCCTGCTGTCCACGCGTGCCTTCCGCGCCTACTGGAAGCAGGCGTGACGCAACCGGTCGGGCCCAGTGAGGGCGCGGCGGGCCTGCCGGGCATGGGCGAGGTGTCCGGGGTCAGTGTTGCGGGATGCTGAATCGTGGAGGATTCGGGTGCTGGAGGCAGATCTCGACATCCTCACGACCGCGCTCTACGGGCGGACCGCCGACCTGCTGCTGGAATTCCCGGACCTTACGCCGTGCCGTCCAGCGGTGGGGATCACGCCCAGGCTGTCCGACGCCGAGCTGGTCATGCCGTCGGTGATGCAGGCGCTGCTCGGGTTCACCTCCGAGCGGCGCTTCATCCGCCATGCTCACGCCCGGCTGCAGCGCCTGTTCCCGTATCTGCCCAAGGCACCGGGCTACAACGAGCGGCTGCGCAAAGCGGCCGGGATGATCCAGCGGGTCATCCGGCTGCTCGCGGTCGACACCACACTGTGGAGCGATGATGTGTGGGTGATGGACTCCACCCCGGTGAAGTGCGGTCGCTCCCGCGAGACCGTCAAGCGCTCCGAGTTGGCCGGCTGGGCCGAGTACGGCTACTGCGCCTCCCACTCCCGCTTCTTCTGGGGCCTGCCGCTCCACCTCGTGTGCACCCTGCATGGCCCCGGTGGCGTTCGCGCTGACCGGAGCCAAGGCCGACGAGCGCGAGACTCTGCTGGCGATGTTCGAGGCCGAGCCCGGCCTGCTCGCCGACCGCGCGGGACAGACACTGATCGGAGACAAGAACTACTTCGGGCGAGGCTTCGAGCAATGGCTGGGCGATCTGGGCCTACGTCTGTTGCGCCCGGCCCGCAAGGGCGAGGCCGAGCGGGCCGGTGCGGCGCTGTTCAAGCCGCTCCGGCAGGTGATCGAGTCGATCAATGAAACCTTCACGGGCCTACTCGGCCTGGAACGACACTGCGGCCGCACCCCCGCAGGCGTGATCGCCCGGGTTCAGCAACGCGTACTGGCGCTGACCGCAGCGATCTGGCACAACGACCACACAGGCCAGCCCCTGAAGCGCGCCCTGACCGCTTACGATCACTGACCCGCCTCGGAAGCAATCATCTAGTTCGGGCCGTACGCGTCCGTCATCGCGTACCGCCTGCCAGCCCGCTTCAACGGTGGCAGCGCCCGCTGCATGCTTGTCCATGAGCTCACCATGCACGAGGGGATATGAGTGGCTGAGGCTGCTTATTTGATCGAACAGTCCCGCGAAATTGATCGGTTGGCGTGGAAACCGCCGGACGTCGAGGCGGCCTTCGTCTGATCATGTACTCCGACCCAGATGCACCGATCAAGACGAAGGCCGTAAACGTGAGCCTGCCGCCTGGTCCCGCTTCCGGGGAAGCGTTCGCGCGAGCGTCGCCCCGCTCCCGGGAGGACCTGTCCGACTCCCTGACCGCGCGCGGGGACGCGCTGTTCGAGCTCGTGGACGCGTTGCTGTGTGCGGACGGGCCAGTGAGGGCGCCGGTGGACCTGACGCTGGTGGCCGAGCACCGGGCCGCTCTGGGATCGGGCCGGACGCCCTGGTGCCAGCTCCTGACTCCGTCCGCCTGGGCCCTGCCGACGACGTCGCCGAGATCACCGCCGCCCAGGTCCGCCGGGTGGCCACCGATCTGATTGAGATGGGCCGCCGGCACGTGGGTGACCGCGACATCCTCATCGTCTTCGACCTGGCAGGCATTCCTGCGGAGATCCGACCTGGAACACACCTTCCGCAGGATCAAACAGACCCTCGGCTGGGCCCGCCCGAAACCGCAGCCCCAGGGGCGGCGATCGCCGCCCCTGGCTCGTCATCGTCGCACACGCAACTCCGCCCCCTGCGGACGGCCTTGCCGGCGTTGTCCTGCACAGCAATCAAGTCGCGTATCCCAATGAGCGGCTGTGACCGTCACGGGCTCCGGGCGGCCAAGTCTTTCTGCCATCAGACGGCGACAAGCTCACTGCGCTACCCGGAGTCTTCCGGCGCGAACGCAGAGCGGCTGCGGCTGCCCGCAGAGGACTTCTGGATCTTCGACTCGCGAATGGTCGCGCTGCTGCACTTCGATGACGGGGACACCCTGACCGGCGTCGAGCTGATCACTGATCCGGCGCGGGTCGTCCTGTACGCACAGGTGCGTGACGCCGAATGGCATCACGCCGTTCCCTACGAGGAGTTCGCGGTGCAGGTGGCCGAGGCAGAGTAGAGAGTGAGCCGGTGAGCACGGACTACCAGCAGGCACGGGCAGCCCTCGGGGTAAGACTCCGTGAGCTGCGCCTCGCCTGCCCTGACGGCCGGCTCACCGGCACGCAGCTGGCTGAACTTCTCGGCTGGCCGCGGACGAAGGTCAGCAAGCTGGAGAACGGCAGACAGGCCGCGACCCCGGAAGACCTGAGGGCCTGGGCCGGGGCGACCGGCCAGCCGGAGCTGGAGGGCGAACTCCAGGCGCGGCTCAAGGGATTCGAGTCCCACATCAGATCGTTCCGTCGGCAGCTCACCGCGGGCTACCGGCCGGTGCAGGAGACATGGAACAGCGAGATCGCCAAGAGCAGGGCCGTCCAGGCCTGGGAGGGCACGGTCGTCGCCGGGATGCTCCAGACCGCCGACTACGCCCGGCACGTCCTGATCCGTTACGCAGACCTCCACCAGAACCCCCACCGCGACATCGATGACGCAGTCCGCGCGAGGATCCAGCGCCAGCAGTGGCTGTACCAGCCCGGCAAGGCGTTCCACATCATTCTGTGGGAAGCGGCGCTGCACGCTCTGGTCTGTCCTCCGTCGGTTCTCGCTGCGCAGCTCGACCGGCTCGCCGGCGCGATCGGCCTCGACACACTGACGCTGGGGATCATCCCCTTCGGGGCCTCGCTGAAAATTTCGTGCGCGGACGGCTTCCTGATCCTGGACGACCGGGTGGCGATCACCGAGGACTGGCACGCTGAACTGTGGCTCGATGACGCGGACACCGTCGCCACTTATCGCAGGGTGTGGGACATGCTGGGCGAGTCCGCCGTCTACGGAGCCGACGCCCACAACGTGATCAACAATGCACGGCGGTCGCTCGCCGCCGGATGACCGCGTGAAGCGGCGGCGCCTGCCGGTGCGGACGCCGCCTTGGTGAACTCCTGCCCGTCAGTCCCGCGGGCGCTGGTAGGTGTAGCGGGTGAGCCGGTCGCCCGAGCTGAGGTACTCGCCGTACTCGATCACATTGCCCTCGGCGTCGGACAGCGTGTTGTACCCGACGAGCAGCGCCGCCGGCCGCTCGGTCAGGCCCAGCAGCTCAGCTTCTTCGTCCGTCGCGACCCGGGCCCCGAGCAGGTCCACGCCGTCGTCCCAGGTGCGGCCGGTCGCCGCTTCGATCGCTCCCGGCGTACCATCGGGGATGCGCTCGGTCTCCAGCAGCGCCGGTACAGCGTCAGCGAGGTCAGCCGCGAACCACGACGTCGACACGGACACCGGCCCCGACTCGTTGCACGTCACCCGTCGGCGGCAGACGACCTGCGCGCCCTCTTCGACACCCAGGGCGAGGGCGACGTGTTCCGGCGCGGACACCAGGCCGGCCGACAGAATCTTCGCGTACTGACCAGGCGGGTAGATCCGTCCCGTGACGTCCGCCGACCGGAAGCGGTCGGACGGCGAGTGGTGCTGGGTACGGCGGGCGGTGACCACGGTGCCGACACCCTGCCGCGGTTCGACCAGGTTCTCATGGCGCAGTTCGTTCAGGACCTTGGTTGCGGTGGCCCGGGAGATGGACCAGTCCGTGGCGAGCTGACGTTCGGACGGCACGACGTCACCGTCGGCCAGTTCCCCGGAAAGGATCTGTTCACGCAGGTGGTTGACAACCTGCCGGTAGGGAGGAAGAGACCTCTCGATTTCAGGAGCCATGCTGACTGACACCCCTTCAGGAGTGGTGGGCTAGGCCACCAGCCTACTCGGGGCGGGGTGGTTTGTGGCCTAGGCCACAGGATATAACGTCAATACGCAGTGCATTTGGCCGATTACCCGCGATGCGCCAGAGTGATCCGCCTGACCGAGGCCCATCTCCCGGAAAGCAGGCCGACGTTGAAGAAGATCATTGCCAAGCTGTGGCGCATCATCCGTGGCCCGATGCAGTGGCGTGTCCTGTGGCTGGCCCACGCGAAATTCATGGTCGGCGTCACCGGCGTCATCCGCGACGACCAGGGGCGTGTACTCCTGCTCAAGCACCGGATGTGGCCGCCGGAACGGCCCTGGGGGCTGCCCACCGGATACGCGGTCAAGGGTGAGGAGTTCCCGCTCACCATCGTCCGCGAAGTCAGGGAGGAGACCGGCCTGGAGGTCAAGCCCGGCCGTCTCGTCCAGCTCACCAGCGGCTACAAACTCCGGGTAGAGGTGGCGTACGAGGCCGTCTGCACCGGAGGCACCCTCAAGATCGATACCTTCGAGATCCTGGAGGCACAGTGGTGCTCCCCGGACTCCCTTCCCGACGGGATGCAGGAGTCACACCGAGCACTGATTCACGGCACCACCACGCCCTGACCGGGCATCTGCTCGCCCCCGGCGAGCACCTGACGGGCACGGACACCGCGCCGCTGCTCCAGGCGCTGACCCGCCTGCGCACCGCCGACACCCTCACGCCGGAACATCCGGACCACACCTTCACCCCTCTGTCGCTCCTGCTCGACCAGTGGGAGGCGCAGGGGGTCAACACGGCCCCGTTCCACGACGGCCTCACCGTGGTGCAGACCAGGTATGCGGCCCTGGGCCTGCGTCAGCTCCTCCCGCTGGACCGCATGCTGGTCGCTGTCCGGTCCGTACGGGCCGGGGCCCGGGGTGGCTTCCACCACCCCAACCAGGGATACCGGCACTTGCAGATGAGGGCCCTGGTCACCGCGTACGGGGATCTCGCAGCACCCGAGCCGCACGCCGACGAGCTGACGGTCCTGGACCTGCTGCGCTCCTACGCCCACGACTGCCTGCACTTCGGCTCCTACCGCGCGTACCGGCTGGTCGGCGAACAAGCGGTCCGCAGCCAGTACGGCGTCAACTTCCGCCGTGCCGACGGGCGCAGCTACTCCGCCCCGGACCGCGCAGGTTCCCGCAGCACCCGCAACATCGGCACGGTGATGGAGGGGGCGTGCGACCGGGAGGCCCGTTCGGTCACCCGGCAGATCGCCTGCGGACACGGCATCCTGGCCTCCGGCGGCACCGACGGGTACGCCTTCCGGGACGTGACCGGACAGCTTGACAGCGCAGACGTGGCCGAACTGACAGGGCTGCCGGACACGGGCTCGGAGACCAGGGCGTACCTCGCGTCGATGGGCGGCTACGAGGCCAACATCAACGCGAGGTACCGGACGTTCCTGAAAGAGATCGGCGGAGACGAAGCCGAAGATCTGCACTCCGTGATCCTGGCTGCAATGATCAGCGGTGACGTTGCCGCGCTGAGCACATGGCTTGACCAGCGGCACGGTCCCAGCACGTTCGCCGCGCTGTTCATGTCACAGGTGTACATGGGGCAGATGGAACTGGTCCTCGCCAGCTAGACCGGCCCATGACGAAGCCCGGCACCTGGCCGGTGCCGGGCTTCGTCATGGGCCGGGATGCGGATCACGCCGTCCTGCCTGATCATCGGTTCATGGCAGTGCGCGTGGTGGTGCACCCGCCCTCCCCTACCGGAGGGCGGCGCGTCCATGCTGACTCCGTGATCCCGGGAACGGCGTACGGCGTAGCCGACCTGCTGGAATTCCTGCGACGCGCGGGGCTGGACCCGGACGACGTCGACCTGGACGATGCCTCCCTGATCGAGTAGCGAGCGGGCGGTTCCGGCGTGTGGTCACCCGACGACGCGGCTCCCGCCGGCTGATCCAGCGCTACGCTTTCCGGTTACCGCGCCGCGGGCCGGCCGCAGCGCAGGCTCCAGGGGGCAGCCATGCGCGTCACCCGAATGCTCGCCGTCCTCGCTGCTGCCGCGCTCCCGCTGACCGCCTGCTCGGACAGCGGTGAACCGGCGGGCAAGATGTCGTCCAGCAGCGCTGCGGTCCTGCCGACAGCACCGGAGATCGAAACCCCGAAGGTCGCCGGGCTCGGTACGACTGCGCACACGGCCGGCTCGAACCGCCCCATAGCCGGCTCCGGCGGAGGCGTACTCGACCTCACGCCGACCAGCATCGTGTACGTGCCCGGCTCCCGGAACCAGGTTCCCGAGAACGGGACGTACGCCGTCGTGGCGTATACGGCCCGCTCCTCCACCGCGGTCGCCGCGGCTGAGACGGCGCCGGCCGAAGGCGGCGGCTGGCAGTGGGTCGCGCCTGACGGCCAGTCCGTGTCCACGATGGACGGCGACGCGACCAGCGTGGTGCCCGACGGCTTCAACGGCTCGGGCGCCGTGGCACTCGGAAGCTACCAGTGGCGCAGCGTCACTTTTGACCTGACGAAGGCGCAGCACGGCGGCACCCTGGTCTACACGGACGGCGAGGGGCAGCAGCACCGGTGGGCGATGCCCGCGAAGGACAGCGGCCCGCAAGCGGCCAAGCTGCGGAAAGCATTGGAGGGATAGCAGCCCTGACCTGCACCGGGGCAATGCGGCCCAGACAGAGCCCGCAAACCGTGCCACCGTCACGGCATGAACGAGATCCCGCGCGAATGCACGCGCTCCGAGTGTCTCCGCCTGCCGTCCCGGCGCTGCCCGTACTGCCGCCGGGCGGTCCGCCCGCACTGGATAGAAGCGACAGGGACCTACGAAGATCCCATCACCCCGACCGGCGTCGTCGGTTACGCGTGCCCGGGCGAGCTGTGCGACGGCAATGGCGGGTTCTGACGGCATGAAGCTACCCGTTCCGAAGTCCCGGAAAGAATCACGCCTGACCTCCTAGGCAACCCAACACGTAGGGCTAATTATGGGTAGTGGAACAACTCGACAGCGAATGAGCCAAGAGGAACAGTGGCAGCCCACACCCCCGGCAGGGGGACGGGAGTACCGGCTTCGAAAGACCCGGTACCTTGCACTCTGGTGACAGAGAGACGCGGGAGCGACCCCCTCGGGCCACGGCACAAATTCACCGTCCCCAGAAACGGGGCTCCGGTAAAGCGGTAAGCGCGCCCTCCTCGACGGGGGAGGCGGCGGACGGTTCTGCCCGGCAGGGAGTGCCGCGAGCGCCCCGGAAGACCCGTCAGCCCACGGCTCATCCGCCCACCCCCGTCCGGAAGAGCGACGGCGGCACACCCGTAAAGGTCACGGCAACGGATTCGTCTCCCGGCCGGGGCTCGGCCGGTACACCAGCAAAGGAGAAACCGTGGAAACCACCTTCACCGACGCAGCTGGTACCGCGCTTCTCGCCCTGGACATCAGCGATGACGAACGGACCGCGTTGAAGAAGGCCGCATACAACGCGTCCCGGAACACGTGGGCCGTCGACGTCAGCCCCGAAACGGAACAGCATCTGATGGAACTGCTCCAGGCCGACAACACCGGGCCGCTCTACCGTGACTCGTGATCGCCTTGTGCGAAGAAGCCCCCTCCGCCCGCAGGAGCGAAGGGGGCTCTCTCATGATCCGGAGTCGTTGTACTCCTTGACCAAGCGGTGCGGCTCGGGCGGATCGCCGACCGGGTCGCGCGCCCAGCGGTAGAGGGCGTCCACCGTCCAGGAGTACGCCCTGACCAGCGCCTCGGTACGGGACATGCGGGCCCTGAGCGCAGCGTTCTCCTGGTCGACCCGGGTGACGGTGGCCGTCAGGACCGCGAGGTCACCAGCACGGTTGGCGGGCTCCGCGGCCGTCCGTGCCGCCGCCTCGTTCGCCGTCGCGGCAGCCGCGCCCGCGCGAATCGTCGCACGTGCGGCCAGCAGTCCGCACACGATCATGCCGACCGTTCCGCCGCCCGCAACCAGCCACGCCTGTACGTCCATTACCTTTTCGGGATCTTCAACACCTGGCCGACGCGGATCACGTCGGCGCCCTTCAGGCCGTTGAGCCGTGCGATCTCCGGCCAGCGCGCGAGGCTGCCCAGCAACTGAGCGGCGATGGAGGAGAGCGTGTCCCCCGCGCGCACCCGGTACGTACGCAGCGGCGCCAGGCGCTCCGCGATCCGGGCACGCATCGAGGCCATGGTGAAGCCGAGCGGGTCGACCTTCCCCGGCTGCCACTCGCGGTGCCCGATCACGCTGCGCTCGCTCCAGCGATGGAAGCGGCAGATGGCGGCCGACACGGCTTCGACCGCTTCGAGCTGAACGGCCGGCCAGGGATCCCGGCCGTCCCCGCGGTTCTCGCACTCGAACCCGTAGAAGTGCACGTTGCCGTCGGCGTTCGTCTCGTTGTCCGCAGGCAGCGGCCTCTCGGCGATGACCGCGTTCAGCACGTCCCGGTCCCCGCGCCCCGCGTGATTCGCACGGCCGCAGCCGACCAGGTGCACCCACCCGTTCTTCGCGATCACACCGTGGCACAGCGGTCCGGGAAGAGACGCATAGCCGTCGTAGCAGATCCGCACCGTGGCGTCCGTGCCCGAGGTGACTGTGTGATGGATCATCACGCCGTGCACCGGGCCCCAGTCGCCGTGCCCGGCACGGTTGTGCGTGCGCCAGTTGCCAACCTGGACGACGTGCAGACCCTCGTCCTTCAGGACGGCCAACAGGCTCGCGGCGGACATCGGAGGAGCCATGAGTTCTCACTCTCCCGATATTGCTTGAGTCGTGAACGACTTTCCGCCAGGCCCTGTGAAGGAAAGCGCCAAGAGCGCTGTCAGTGACTCGCGGTAGGTTGTGGGAACACGAGAAAGCACAGTTCCTGGGGGGACCTATGGCCGGTGACGGCTTCGACATAGACACGGACCAGCTCAAGTCCGCCGCACCGCGTTTTCACCGGGAAGCGGACGCGCTGGCGAAGGCGACAAGCAAACTCAAAGGCTCGCTGGACGGGCTCGGTTCGCCGTGGGGGGACGACGAGCAGGGCGAGAAGTTTCGGCACGCGTACGCTCCGCACCGCGAGCAGATTGAAAAAGCAGCCCAAGCCTTGGTCAAGGGATTGGAAAGTATTTCCAAGGCCATGAAGGACATGGCGGACAACCACCAGGAAGCCGACCGCTCTTCAGCTTCCGGCTTCGGCAAGGGCGGTGCGTGATGGGTGCCGCCGACAAGGCCAAGGAAATCGTTCAGGACCTGACCGGCATGTGGTGGCCGGAGGGCGACGAGGACAAACTGCGGGAGGCCGCCCGTGCATGGCGGACGTTCGCCGATGACGTGGAGGATGTCACCGCTGCGGCGCACAAACCTGCCCAGGATGTCATCGACAACAACAAGGGCCCGGGCATCGAGGCGTTCAGCGCCTTCTGGCGCAAGTACCACGGCGGCGGCAAGGGCTACCTGGACGACGTGGCGTCCGCCGCGCGGGACATGGCCAAGGCACTGGACAAGTTCGCCGACCAGATCGCCGAGGCCAAGAAACAGATCGAGCACGCGCTGGAAATCGCGGGCGCGGTCCTGGTCGCCGGGACCGCGCTGGCGCTGTTCACCGGAGGCATCAGCGAGGTCGCGGCGGCCGGTGCGACCGAGGCGATCGTCGCCGCAGCCAGTACTGCCGGAGTCGCAGTGTCCGCGACCGTCGCCGAGATCGCGGGCACCGTCCTGGCCACCGCTGCCATCGGCGGTGTCGAAGCGATCACGGTGGATGTGGTGGTGGCGCAGGGCGGCCGCAACCTGCTCGGCGACCAGAAGGGCATCAACGTCGCCGAGATCAAGGACGCCGGCGTCTCCGGTCTGCTGATGGGCGGAGCCTTGGGCGGTACCGCACGCGGCGTCAAGGCGATCCGTGATGCGGGCGGCATCAAGAACGTGTTCGGCAACATGAAGCTGGACGGTCTGCGCAACTTCGAATTGACACTGCCCAACTTGGGCGGCCCGCAACTGGCCATGGCCGGCATCGAGTCTGTGGGGCCTACCGGACGCCCGTTGATGCGGAGCGCTCAGCACGGTGGAGGCGGAGGTGGGAGGGCGCCTCAGAAACCGATCCCCTCGTACTGCAAGCCACCTGACAGCATGGGACGGGCCACCGGCGTCGAAACGAGGATTACGCACGACATGCTCGACACCGGCACCAAGGCATCCAGACGGGTGAAGCCACCGGGCTGGATCGGCGACACGGCCGGGCACACGCGCGGGCACCTGCTGGCGCGGTCGCTGGGAGGCGACGGCCGAGCGGAAGCCAACATCGTGATCATGTACGACAAGGCCAACAATGAAGTGATGGAAAAGCTGGAAGAGCGGATCTACGAGACCGTCAGTAAACGAGGTGACGTCGAGTATTCGGCGTCTCCCGTCTACGCCCACCCCGACGACATCATTCCTACAGGAGTGCATGTCAGAGCCGTGGGGCCCGGTTTGCACATCGACCAGACCATTATCAACAAGTAGGTAGGACATGGCTGATCTCGACACCTTGGCAGCATTTCCGGCAACAGGCGAACTCGGCCCGGTCCTGAACGACTGGGAGGAAGCCGAGACAGTCCTTGGCACCACGTTCCCGCCCGCCTTCAAGGCGTTCCTCACCGCCTTCGGAGGCGCGAAGTTCGATGACTTCCTGCGTGTCTACCGGGCAGGCGCTGAGAATGAACATGTGGACCTGGTCACCATGACGCTTGCAGCACGGAAGACGATGGAGGATTCGCGCCCCCACATCCGTGCCCTGTTGGAGGAGCGTGCGGTACAGCCCTCACAGCTCATCCGCTGGGGGGGAACGGACAACGCGGACATGTGCTTCCTGGTACCTCACGTTGACCCGGAGCGCTGGGCCGTCCTCACCGTCATCGGCCGCGGCAGGGAGTACGACCTGTACGAAGGTCCGGTGGAGAGCTATCTGCTGCGGGTTCTCCGCGGTGACATCGTGAGCGAGGTCTTCCCCGAAGACTTCCCTGACGAGGATCCCGGCTATGAGCGCAATCCCTGGATCTGAACCGAGGAAACCAACAACGGGCCCCCTCTGAGCCGCCCTGCCTTGCCGGAGCGAAGCAGGGCGGCTTGTGCAGGTTCAGTCGAGGAAGTGCTCGATACTGTTGAAGCTGATCCATGTCGGTGCAGAAGCGTTGTTCTCGTGACCGTGCGTACTCCCGCCGTCCGTGGATGTACTCCCCGTGCCGGCGGAGCCCGTCTGCCCGGTCCCGGCCGCTCCCGTGTCGTCCATCTCGTGCGTGTGGTTGAGCGTGTGCGTGTGGCTCTGGTTTTGGCCGCCGGTCGTACCGCCCGAGTAGCTGTGCGTGTGGGACTGCGATGTACCGCCTGTCGCGCCGATGTCCTGCTGGTGGCTGGTGAAGACCTGGTGCGTGTGGCTCGGGCCGCTGTGGGTGTGCGCCGGCCCCGAGTGACTGTGCCCGCCGATCGTGGCATCGGTGATGGACGGCACCACCGTCCCGCCGACCACATTGACGGTGCCGCTCGGAGTGAAGTCGAGCTTCACCGAGGTGGATCCGATCGCATCGCGGGCCGTGCCGACGGAAACCAGGCCCACGGGCCGGTATCCGACGTCCAGCGGGGTGGAGATGACCGCCGTTGACGCCCCCGTGCTCGCCGCACCCCCGCGCCACTGCATCTTGAAGGAGCCGTTGTCCCAGACCCTGCGGTAGCGCACGCTGCCGTTGCTGTTGCCATTGTGGGAGAAGCCCGGCCCGAGCGTTGCCGTCGTCCAGGTGCTGGCGCTGAACTGCCCGGCGATCTCGCCCAGAGCGACCAGGTCCGTGCCCTGCTTGATGACCAGGACCGTGTCGCCGATGACGGGCACATAGCTGTCGATGTAGCGAATGCCGGGGATCTCCGTGGTGTCCCCGGAGATCTGGATCCCCAGCGTCGGCGGCACGGCTGTGTCCGCGATGCTGGAGACCGTACCCTTGCGGATCGTCGCCGGGTCGAAGTCGAGCAGCGTCTGCTTCGCGATCTCTGTAGCGAGATCGCGGATCGCCTGCGTCTGCGCGGCCTGAGCGGCTTGTGCCGCCTGCTGCGCCTCCTGCGCCGCCGCCTCGGTCGGGACGATGGGCGGCTCCGCAGGCGTCGACTCGCCGGGAGTGGCCATCAGCCGGCCCGCCTCTTCTGGCGCAAGGTCAGGGTCTGGGTGCCCTTGGCGTCCAGCGGCACGGTGAACGCGTCGAGCGCATAGAGGCCGGACACATGGCTGCGCTCGCGTACGACTTCCACCACTGCGCCGGCTTCATACGCCGGGTTGACGATGCCGGAGACGGAGAGCTGCGCGGAGAAGCCGAGCAAGTTGCGCAGGAGCTGGTCGGCGGTCGCCTGCGCATCCTCGGTCGTCTTGATGAGCTGGTCCGTGACGAAAGTCGGCACCTCGCCGTACGGACCGAGATGGTACGTCGCGCTGGTCGGCTCGTCGTCCCAGGCCACCGCACGCACCGCGGGCAGTTCGTCGCCCGGCGACTCGCCGGTGAGCACGACTCCGTTGTATCCGGGCTCATCGGTGAAGACACGGGAGAGATCCAGCATCGTGCACTGCCGCCCTTCGACGTAGCTGAAGGCTGGGGTCGGCAGGGCGTCGATGTCGGTGGGCGGCGCGATGACCACCCAGCCTTCGACATCGAAGTAGATGTCACAGCCCAGGCTCAGCGCCAGCTTGGTGACCGCCTCCCACGGGTCGTCGCCGACGTCGTACACGCAGGGCGCCGTGGTCGTCCTGGTGGTACTGATCGCGTCATACGACAGGTCCGGGAAGGTGCGCGCCAGAACCGACCTGATGGCCTCGATGATGTTCGTCCCGCTGGGGATGACGTACGGACTGGTGAACTCGTCCCGAGCCACGGTGCGGCTCAGGTCGTACGCCTCCAGCTGGATGTCCGGGCTGCCGCCAGTCGTGTCCGAGACGCTGACCTTGGCGAGCCGGAACACTCCGAGCGGCAGCACGTCAACCGTTCCGGCGTCGTACTTCACGCCCCGGTACGGCCGCAGCTCCGTGCCGTACGGCGTCAGCAGGGACTCCGTGCCGCTGGGGACCAGCACCCCCAGAGGATCTACGCAGGTGGCCTTGCAGGTACGCCGGACCGCCGCCGTACGGTCGACGGTCACCTCTCCCCCGGTCGCGGACAGCCGCACCGTCTGCCGCGTCGGGGAGATCACGTCGATGTACGCATGGACGGTATGGCTGCGCCTGATCTCTTGAAGGAAGCGGTCCGAAGCATGCTGGACGGGCACAGCCACCTCCCCGGACACTCACAGATGCAGAAGGACCCGCCCGGATATTGGAGCGATCAACCGACGAACGCCTTCCACCCTTCGGGAACCCAGTCGCCGCCCCGCCGGAATTTGTCCGTGTCCAGCTGGCGAGCCCACCGCATCAGCTCACCCCATGCTGCGTCTGCCTCGCGCGACCAGGCGGCAGGCGCGTGCTCCACGATGTCCAGTGCCGCGCCGATGCGCTGCTGGGCTGTGGCGAGCTGTGCGCGGGCGCCCTCGGGAAGCATGTCACCCCGGGCGCCCAGCATGGCGTGCAGCCGCTCGCAGCAGTCCGCTAAGTGCTTGCGCATGGCTCGGACGTTCGTGCCCGTGGGGCGAGGCTGGACGCACTGCGGCCAGGTCGCCGACGGCCAGCGCCGAGCCGGTGAAAGCCGCCCCGACGGCGGGCGCGGTAACCGACAGCGCACCCAGGACTTCGGCCGTTCCGGAGGCGGAAGCGGACGGCGCCAGAGCGGTGGCTGCCAGGTCGCCCGAGACGGTGATCTCGGCCACGGCAGCGCCGACGGCCGTCGGCGCTGCCACGTCCAGGAGGTCCGTGAGCGAGCCGAAGAAGAAGGCCGTCGCAGCCGGTGCGTGGACGCGCAGCGCGTACGGCACGACCGCCGTGAACACCGCCACGGCAGCAGGGGCGGTGACGGCGAGGGCGGCGGAGGCCTCTGCGTCTGCGGCCAAGGAGCAGGCAGCGGCCGTCGCCATACCCCCGAAGCTGCCCGCAGCCGCCACCGCGGCCGTCCCGGCGACCGCAGCAGCGGCCGGCACCGATGCGAGGGCCCCGGAAACCTCGGCGGTTCCCCCGAAAACCGCCGTCGGCGCCGTCACCGCCGCCGTAAGGCTTCCGAAGGCCGAAACGGCGCCCGTGACACCCGTCGTGGCCGCCGGAGCAGCTGCGGATGCCGTGCCCGATGCTGTGACGGTCCCTGCGGCACTCGCAGCCGCAGCCGGTGCGGTAGCCGTCAGGCCGCCGTCGACGTCTACGGCGACGACCGGCGGCTGCATGAAGGTGACGTACGCGGCTGCGGGGTGGCCCCGCCCGAGCCTGGCCATGCCTCACCGCCCTACGCGTGGCGCCGGATCAGCACTCCTCGAAGACGACGTAGGCGAGGGCGGTCAGCGTGGCAGCGGTGTTGATGCGCAGCTGGCAGAACTTCGACGGGACGACGACGGGCTCGCGCCCGAGAGGCCACATCTTCACGTACTGGCTGGTCGGGCCGACAAACTGCACGTCGAAGACCTTGTCCACCGTTGCGGAGGCCACTGCACCGTTGCCGTAGCCGGATGTCGTGGTTCCCATGGTCAGGCGGCTGCCCGTGGTGCTGTCGCCGATCGACTGGACCGTGGTCGTGCTGTGTGCGCTGCTGCACGTGGACGCTGTGCCGTTCTGTACCAGCTCGCACACGCCCGGAGTACCGGCAGCGCTTCCGTTGAAGCTGACACCCCACTCCACGATCCGGATTTGCAGGCTGGAAGGTGTCGCCAGCTGAACGGCTACCTTCGAGCCTGCGGCATAGCTCGTGCCAGCCATCGTCGCGGTCGTGGCCCCGAACGCGGCGTTGTAGGCGACATACATGGTCATGAGCCGCCCCTCACCGGATCGACGCCCTGGTCACGGACTGCGGCATCACCAGGCACGAGCGCCAGATGCGGCGGCCGAAGAAGACGTCATCGAGGTACACGGTGGTCCCGGCCGCCATGCCGGAGACGCTGACCAGGGCCGGCCGGGCGAAGCCTGCGAGCGCTGGCGAGGTGGCGGTGAACGGGCCGGCCTTTGTCCACTGGTTCGGTGTCGCGGAGACGTTCGTTCCGGCGAAGGAGCTGATGTAGGTGCTGCCGTCGGCCTGGTACCAGTCCACGTCGGTTCGGAAAACGCCTGCGGCCGCCGAGGTGTAGAGCCAGTACTCGAAGAACCAGACTGCGGAAGCCGTCACCGGGAAGTCCGAGCCGCTGACCACCAGATAGCTGCCCGGTGAGACAGCGCTGCGCGTCACCTTGACCGAATATGTCCCCCGGTGGGCCCGGTCCGTGCTCGCTGCAGCGGCGCTCGCCTGGTCGCCCGTGGACCAGTTGCCGATGCCGCCCTCGAAGTCGGACCCGTCGGCCGTGGCGGTGCTGGTGTCGACATGACGGTCGCCGGTCGGCATCAGGCCGGGCCGGCGCAGCCGAAGGACAGCAGGAAGGCCGCGTCACGGGCAGCTCCCGCAGGAATGGTGACCACCGTTCCGGACACCGAACCGGCGAGAGCCGCGGCCACGGTGGTGCCGACCAGTGCGCAGCGCTTGACCACGGTGAACTGCTGCGACAGATCGACCGTGTCCCCGGCGCTGACATCCCGCAGCGCGTACAGGGCCGCGCGCTCGGACTGCCCGTCCTGCCACATCAGCGGGAACCGGGTGGCCTCCAGGGCTGCCATTCGTGTCTCACTCCCCGCTCGGCATGGTGAACGTACCGCTCGTGATCTGCACGTTGACGCCGACGGAAATGGTCGTCGTGTTGAGCTGGAGGTCACCGCCACCGCCCGTGGCGGTCACGGAGCCGTCGAAGCACGTTCCCGGCGTACTCGTGGCACAGCGGAACCAGGCCGCCGTCCCCGCAGCGGCGCCGGTCGTCGTGATGGGCGTACCGGCCAGCGTGGCGACGCCGGACGACGCGGCGCCGAACGCCGGGTTCTGCAAGCTGAACGTGGCCAGCAGCGTCTGGCTGCTGACCGCGGTGTTCGCACTGGACGGCATCGTGGCCGTATAGATCTTGATGGTGCCGACGCCCGCGCCGCTGTCGACGTAGTCCACCGCGGCGTCGCACATCGTGTTCTGCACGGCGTGGCAAGGTGCGTTGCCACGGGCCTCCTCAGTTCTTCGTCTCGCCGTGGCTCTCCGGTTGGCAGTCAGCACGTGCCGTCGGCATCCAAGGCCAACTGCGCGGCCTTGATGAACGCCTTTACCGCGCTGTCCAGTTCCTTAGCAGTGTCCAGCGCTCGTCTGTGAACCTCGTTGTAATCGTCCGCCGGGATACCTTCTCCCTCGGGGCTGCTGTCAAAGACCGCCATCCAGTGCGCTGCACGGGCTGCTTCGCGACATGCCCCTGCAACCTCTGATGCAGGAGCCCCCACTTCCTCGGGACCGACGAGCATGACGCGAAGCCAGTGTTCCCGCACGGCTGCTGTGCTGCTGGCCAGCCAATTGCGGACGTCCTGCCCTTGATGGGTCAGACCGCGGGCAGTGTCAAAGCACCGTCCGAGCACCACTTCTCTGACCTCGGAAGTCACAGCCAGAAAGCCGTGATAGATCTCGCGCCGCGGTTCCCGGCGCTGCCGCACGTGCTCAGCGCGGGCAGCGATTCTTGCCTGTTCCCGACTCGCCCAGCCCGTCACCAGTGCCGCCCCGGTGGTAGCCAACGCTCCGGCAACGGCCCCGAGTACTGCTGCCCATCCCGCGTCCATGGCATGGATCATCGCGTGTGCAGCGCAGACTCAAGGCAGTTCAGGCGAAGTTGCCCGCAGGCCGGGCTGAGGACGTATGTACGGCACGACCTGTGACGATGAGCTGGCGCTCAGCGTGATAGCCGAGCTGCATAGGGTATGACGAAGCAGCGCTGCCGAAGACAGCGCTGAGTGCAGTACGCACCTCGCGCCGGCACCGCCGAGGTCCGGCCATCGGCTGGACGAAGCGACTCAGACATACTGTGATCATGCATATGTCGGAGACTTTTGCAGGAACAGCCGCAGCACTGGCTCCCGTCATCATTCTGGTCGGGGTCGTTGAACTGAGAGCGCACGCCGACCGTTTCAGAGTCTCAGAAGAGGCCAACCTCACCTCTGCCCAGGATGCGCTGCACGCACTCGACAGCGCGACAACCCAACAAGAGCGCGAACAAGCATTCCGGCAATGGCAGAACAGTCCGTCACGTTCCTCACTGATTCAACTCACCATGGGCTTCATCTGGGCGACAGTGTCCATGCTGCTCACCGTCAACGTCTACGAATGTCTGGCTTACCTTGCCGATCCGTCGCGAGTTCGCGGAAGCGACCCTGCCCACTCCATCGTCTGGAACACCACCGCAGGGATGGCCATGCTGATCCTGTTCCCACTGGTCACCTGGGCGCGCACCACTTTCACCGCTCAGTGGCAGTCGAGCAGAACGCAATTCCAAGTCTGGCAGCGGATACGGTCACACCGGAGGGCTCAGCCTCCCTCCCCGCCGAGTCCCTGAAAGCAGCAGTCACCACCACCGGGACCTTCCAAGACCGCGGTCGGCTTCCAGCGGTGAGACTGCCGCTATCCCCTGTCGCCCTCCGTACCAGCGCCGCACGCCGTCCATCGAGATGTCCGGCCGCTCGGCGCGGCAGCGCTGTTCCACCACGTCCCGGCCCGGTCCACGGTGACGAGCTACGCCCGGTAGCGCTTGTACTTCGCCAGCAGCGCGGGCTTCGGCAGGGTGTGGATGATGAACACCTCGTGTGTGCCGGTGTGCCGCAGCGCCTCGCGGATCGCGGCCTCCCGCGCCTGGTAAGCCACGGTAGCCAGCGGGCGGCCCATGCCGCGGACAAAGGTGCTGCCCTCCGCCGTCAGGGCGTTCAGCAGCCGGTCGTAGTCGATGACGATGTCCCCGGTCACCGCGTGTGCCGCGACCCAGAACGTCTTCCCGCCGGCGGGCGGGCCCATGACGACGTAGAGGGTCACCGGTTCGTGACACGGATCGTCACCGAACGCTCGTCGGTGCACCCCGCAGAGGTCACGATGCGGTTCGCGACCAGGTACGGGGTGCCGGGAGTGCCGCCGGAGAGCCACGCGGTCGCGCTGGTCGGGCTGTAGGAGTCACTGGTGAGCACCAACCCGGCGGAGACCGTCATGACCGACGCCGTGATGGTCTCGCCGTCGGCCAGCCAGTCCGTCCAGTCCCAGCGCCAGTCCAGGACTGCGTCAGGATCCTTCTGCCAGTCGGCCGCCATGGTCGCCCCCTCTCGAACTCCGCATGAACGACGGGCGGACGAGTGCATAACACGACGCTGAATGCATATATGCGATGCATAAGCGGTCGCTGAATATGCGATCAGCCGTCATGCATAACGACTAAATGGAAACCGCACATTCGGTCAGGCGCTGACCTGGCGGTTCCTGCCAAAAATGATCAGAGGGTTTTTGAGGTTCAAAGGGCCCGTGGTCGCCAGGGAAGATCTTCACGTGATCAACCCGCCCCCCGGGTGATCGAGTAGCCGCGACAATCAGCCTCCGACCTGTATATCCCTTGGTCATCCGCTACCCCCATCCGGACTTTGCATACCCCCCCGGGGCAGCATAAGAACCCATAACATCGACTATTCATTCATGGATGCATACGCAGTATGCAGAGACTGTCATCACCATCGCCGCGAACCCACCAGCGGAATCGGCGCCCGTCCGGCACCCTTGATCAAGTTACAGCGCCGGTGAGCCGGCCTCAAGTTCGTTGCATCTACGGATCCCCACCACGTGACAGCGGATCAACATGATCAGCAGTCCATGACATCGCGTGTCGGTAGTCGAGTGACAGGTCGACCTCGGCACCGCAAATCCAGCACATGGGCTCAGCCTCACGGCGCAGGCGCTCTGCTGCCTTGCGCCATTGATAACCAGAGCGATGGGCACGAGCACCATCACTATTCGCCATGGGTACACAGCTCCTTGATGACAGGGCACTGCGTAACCATGGCGAACATCCAGGCAGCACAAGAGAAGTGCGGTAGCGGACGGTGGCTATCGGGGCAGGATCAGCACCTGACCAGAGTGGATCAGGTGCGGGTTGCTGCCGACGGTGCGCCGGTTGGCACGGTAGAGCACACGCCAACTACTGATGTTGTGGGCCCTGTCGATGCGCTACAGGCTGTCACCACGTTTGACCTTGTAGGGCTTGGCCGCGGCATGGGGGCGGGGCTCTGTCCTGCCCGGTGTGTTCGTACTCCCCCTGCTGTCACGGGTGCCCGCCCTCTGGTCACTGCCCCTGCTCTTCGGCTCCCCGCCCTGCTGGGCAGGGCCCGCCTGGGCAGAGCCCCCTGCCTTGACATCGGGAGCCCCCCGGGGGTGGGGGGTAGGGGGATGGGGGGTACCCCCACCCCCCGTTGTCGAGCCGTATGGGCGCACCACCCCGAGCACGGGCTGTGCGTTGAGCCTGGCCACGCGGACGCTACGCCCCGGGCGGGGTGCCTCCACCACGCGCCCGCCCCCGATGTAGATGCCGATGTGCGAGGCACCCCGGTAGTAGGCGACCAGGTCGCCGATTCGGATGGTCTTCAGGGACACGTGCTTCAGGCTGCGCCACTGGGCCTGTGAGGTGCGGGGGATGCGAACTCCTGCCACGCGCCACGCGGCCATGGTCAGCCCGGAGCAGTCGAAGGCGTACGGGCCGGTGGCTCCGTAGACGTACGGCTTGCCGACCTGCCGCAGCGCGAACGCCGCCGCTCTGGCCGCGGTACCGGCAGCAGCCTTCTTCGGCGCCGTCTTCGGGTACTTGGGCGCCACGGCCTTGGCCGGCCCACTGAAGGGTGCGGCCATGCCGCGGCGCAGTCCGGCGCGCACCGAGCAGACGGGCCACGCTCCCGGGCCCTGGCTCCGCAGCACGCGTTCCGCAACGGCGATCTGCTGCCTCTTGGTGGCGCGGTCGGCCCGGGAGGCGTACCGCTTGTCGCCGTACGCCCGCCAGGTCGACGGGGTGAACTGGAGCCCGCCGTAGAAGCCGTTGCCGGTGTTGATGCGCCAGTTGCCGCCGGACTCGCACTGGGCGACCTTGTCCCAGACGCTGACGGGCGCGGCGGACGCCTTGTCCGCACCCACGACAACGGCGCCGGTGCCCACGAGCCCAGTCACAGCGGCGAGGGTCACGGTGCACTTGGCGTGGACAGCTGTGGGCTTCCGGTGCCGTCCCGATGTGGTGCGGTGATGCCCCACGAAGTTCCCTCTCGGGTCATGGTCCGCCCCCGTACGAGACCGCGTGGTCCGCCCCGTGATCGGGCGGTCAAGAGCGGCCGTCGACAGCCGCGGACGCCGCCTTGCGGCGCAGCAGAAAGCCCCGCCGGCTGATGCGGACGGGGCCTGGAAACGCGTCAGGCGCGCCACTTGGGCACGCCTGGTACAGGCCCATAGTGCATATGATCAGTTAGGGAGTCAAGGAACGGCCTTTCCGGGGCAGAGGCGGCGGCTGGGGCAACGGGTGACCGGGGATGTGCGCGGGCAGTTCCGTCAGATCCCACAGGGGACGCCCCCGTGCGTCCCGGTGGTCCGTGATCCGCCCCTCGCGCCGCCAGCGGTACAGGACTTCGCGGGGGCGGCCGGTGTAGAGAACCGCGGCGTCGGTATCGGCGAGACGGGTCATCGCCGCGGCTCCGCGACGACGGTCACCGCCCAGGCTCCGGCGTACATGGCGGGCATCCACATCAGCACCAGGTTGCCGGTCCGGACGCCGGCCGCCCACGCGACCACGGACAAGGCCCCGAAAAGGAGGTGCAGCGGGACCGCGAACCGGCGGACGTGCCGCCACACGACGGTGTTCACACGCCAGTACCAGCGCCCGGCACGAAGCAGGGTGTTCATGGCGTCCACTCCTTCGGCAGTTGCTGATCGCAGGTACGGCACAGGTGCGCGACGACCGGGCCGTCATCACCGAGCAGATCCTTCTCGCACACGGGCACCATGTCGAGGCGATTGCACCGCCCCTTGATCCACTGGGGCGGTCCGCCTAGTTCCGGGATCTCTACCCACTTCCAGCGGGGGGTCAGGGTCGGTCATAGGCGCCAGCTCTCCTTGCACTCGGGATGATCGTCGTAGTCGGACACGAGCAGGGCCACGACACCGTTTGCCGTCACCCGCACGTAGTAACGTGATCAGGTCACTGCACTGCCTTCTCAAATGAACCATTAAGGGCGCAATGTCGGTTTTCTCGAAAGTCAGGAAAGTCCCGCACCTCGCCGGGTAGAACCGCTGGTCGCGCCCTGGTGGTCCCCGCGCGTGCGGGGGTGATCCCCGGCCGCAAGGCGCGGATTACGTTCCTGATCTGTGGTCCCCGCGCGTGCGGGGGTGATCCCGCCACCCGGCTTACGTCGCGCCCTGCTGGTGTGTGGTCCCCGCGCGTGCGGGGGTGATCCCTTCGGTTGAATTTCGGTGCTGTGGCAGGGCTAGTGGTCCCCGCGCGTGCGGGGGTGATCCCGGGAGCCGGTCCAGGCGCTGGAGCCAGGGCGAGTGGTCCCCGCGCGTGCGGGGGTGATCCCAGTGATCAACTAGATGTACGGCGCCCTTCCCGGTGGTCCCCGCGCGTGCGGGGGTGATCCCAGCACGGCCCGGACGACTCGGCCGTAGTGCGAGTGGTCCCCGCGCGTGCGGGGGTGATCCCCGTGAGTACAACAACATCACGAACGACATCGCGTGCTCCCCGCTCGTGCGGGGGTGGTCCGGGCCCTTGCCGACGTCATGGGCCCCATGGCGTAGTCCCCGCGCGTGCGGGGACGACTTCCGCCACTTCTCCGAGTCGCGCTCGGTAGAAGGCGATCATGTCATCGGTATCGCTCATGCCCGCCGGTTCTTCGGCACAGCAGCACTCTGGGGTTGGCACACTCACGGCCTCCTCCCCGACTCTTCCCCGGCAATCCGTGCGATCAGACTGGTGAGATCGCCGAAGCCCCCGTCCTCGAACTCCGCGCGCTTGCCGTGCCCGCAACTAATCACGGCCTTGACCGCAGCGTACCCGCAGCCCGGGCCGGAGGTGTCGACACTCGCCTCCTGGCCGACGCCCCTGACGGCCGGACAGCCCGCAAGGTGCCGGGCGTCGTCGCTCACCTGGCGGCGGCGCCGACGGGAGATGCTCGCCATGCCCTCGCGGGTGGCCTCCAGGAACTTCGCAGGAGGAACGCGCTCACCAGCGCGTCAGCGTGCTCCGCTGACGGGTCGCTCACGATCGCCACTCCTCCTTGAAATCGGGGGGGTCGTCGTAAACCTGCGCTGCGAGGCGTAGCACGTGCTCCCAGGAGTTCACGGCACCGGTCATCAAGTCGCGCACCGATTGCTCCGCGTGGGCATATGCCGTGAGGGCGCACTCGTACGCGTCAACAGCGCGCCTCGGTGCCTCGATCCGCCGCAGCACGCGAGCCGGATCATGGCGGGCGATGTGCTCTCCGCGCCACGAGCGCGTACACGCGACGACGCGTTCGATCGAATAGTCCACGTCCACCCGGCGTGTGCCGGTCCGCTCATTCTCCTCAAAGGCGGTCCAGGTCTCGCCGCTGCTGGCCAGCACGGCCTCTTCGTCGTACCGCGCCCGCAGGAACCCGATCAAGCCGTTGCTCACGGGCGCCACTCCTCCTTGAAGTCCGGATGGCCGTCATACGCCACGGCGAGCAGTCGCAGCGCCTCGATCTCATCCGGGTTCGTCCCCGGGCAACGGCCCGCCTCGATCTGCTCCGCATCGTGGCAGCAGCCCCACTCGCCATCGATCGTGGCTTCGTACCGGAAGATCTCTGTGACGAGCCTCTGCCTGGCCGGAGCATCCACCAGCACGCGTGCCGGGCCATGCCGTACGACGTGACGGGCCGTGGCATTGCTTTCGTCCACTGCCCCTAGGTCCCAGCCCGCAACCGCCGCATCTGCGGCCGTCTCGTGGTCCTCCATGATCCGCTCCCGCAGGAACACGAGCAGTTCTGCGCTCACGGGCTCTCCCCCTCGGTGAACAGTTCCCCAGCCCTGGCGTGCGGGCAGCGCGGCTCCGTCTCGAACCAGCCGTGCGCCTGGCAGTGCCCGTGGTGGTCGTACCAGCACGGGTCGGGGCCTCTCAACTGATCGATCAGTTCAAGCAGCTCATCGACCGTCGGCCGCTTCTCGCTCACGCGCTCCCGCTCCCTTCCAGCAGGTCAATCCACTGCCACCGGTAGTACCGCGTGCCGCACGGCGCCGTCTCCGGCGTGCCGATGCAGCGGACATCGGTGGACGCGTCGTCGGCGACGCTCAGCGCGCCGCCGCAGTCGCCGCAGACCGTCTCGGCCAGCATCCTGTGCACCACGTCGTAACCGAGGATGATCCTCGCGGTCCGTACGCGCCGGTGCAGGTCGCTCTTGACCTCGCGCACGAGATCCGGGCCGGCGTCCAGCGTTCCGTCGGCGGCCAGGGCGCACCAGTCCGCTATCTGACGCAGCGCGTTGGCCACCGACACCCTCACCGCCCGGTCGTGCGGGTACAGCACCTCGCGCAGCAGTGCGTAATGCCTGCGGACATCCGTCTCGATGGCGAACAGGCAGTCCAGTGCCTCCTGATTTCCGGGCGGGTTACTGTGCGGCCTTTCCTGGACACCCACGCTCCCGGTATCTCCGGTCGCGCTTCGTTCGCTCACGGCGTCCTGCAACTGACCGATCAGAGGAGGTTGGAGGCGGTCCTCGGCACGCGCCTCCGTGTGCACCGGGCGTTCACATTCGTGATGCCTGCGGCGGGCCGGTGTCACCGCGGCGCGCAGCGTCCGGCACACGCCGCTGTGGCGCTGCACGGCGACGTCGTACTCGATGTGCTCGCGCCACGTGCCGGCCAGTTCGGCGACGAGGCGGGTCACGGTCTCCGCGTCACCACCGGCGGTCTCGGCGGGCTGCGGCTGCGGGGTTCGGCGTCTGCGAAGTAGGCGGCCGGGTTGTTCTCCGCATAATCCTCGTCGAACCATGGGGCAGGGTCACCGGGAAAACGCGGGGCCCATACGACGTCGCGGTCGTCACGGGTACGGTGGATCTTCACCTGGCGGCGGATACCGTCGTCGTCCGTGTACGCCCACGCGTAGGGACTGGGCACGGCTGCCCCCTTCCGCATCAGAGGTCCATGGCGACTTCGAGCCGCCATACCGGGTCGTCGTCCGAGTGGTTGACCCGCGCGGTCTCGCCGTAGACGTGCCGCACCATCCGGCCGCGCCCGCCTCCGTCAGATCCAGGCCCGGCCGCTCGTCGGCCAGCTCCAGCGCGTTCAGCGCGTCGCACAGGTCCTGCCACAGCCGGACGCGGCCCTGGTGCCACCGCTCGGCGGCTTCGGCGGCCAGCGGCTCAGGCGCGGCCGGCTCCTTCGATCCGGCGCTCTCCTGATCCATCTTCCGTCGCGCGACCGCGCGGTTCCGCGGACAGTTCCCGCAGGTCGCCCATCGTCAGACCGGTGTGGACACCGGGGTGGTACATGCCGGATGTCGCCTGGATCATCAGCCGGTCGTCCGGCAGGTCCGCGAACAGTTCCAGCACGTGCGTCAGGGCTTCGTCGGCAGTGGCCAGTTCGGGGTGCCTGTCAATGAATGCGTGCCTGTCGCGGTCCTTCATGACGTTGCCTCCTTGACAACCTCGTAGACCGAGTACCAGCGGCACGGGCAGGTGTGGCAGTGGAACGTCAGGCCCACACTGCCGACAAAATCGATCAGGTTGACGGGCTTGCCCTTGGCCGTATCGGTGCAGTCTGGGTTGGGGCACTGCTCCTCAGGCCAGTCGCCCTCAAACTGCGTGCACAGCGGGATACAGACGCACATGACGCCCCCTTCGCAGGGCTGCGGGTGAAGAGCGAGACCGGCTTCCGGGCCGCAGCCCTCGCGGCCGGTCCCGGCTCAGTGCCCCGTGCGGGATTCGGTCCCGCGGCCTCGCGCCGCATTCCGGGGCTGGCGGATCAGGCAGAAAGCTGCCTAAACTCGTCGGCCATGTCCGGGGTGACCATGGCGTCCGGGACGTACGCGCCCCACAGGTCGGACGAGACGCGGAACCCGGCGTCCAGGAACGCGTTCACGGCCGCTGACGCCTCGTACGCGCTGGCCAGGTAAGCGGTCCTGCTGAGGCTTCGGTCGGTGACACGATCAGCGAAGATGTTGTAGGCCATGATTCCCCCTCGGGCCGGCTGGGCGTGCGGTGAGTGCCCGGCGGGGGAGTCGAACCCCTTGCCACGGCCCTTTGCGGGGCTGGCTCGCCATCGCCCTACCCGGGCAGGCTGGGTGCCCCTTGCGGAGCGGCGGAGATCAGGACTCCGCGAGCTTCACACGTCGAAACGTCTCGCTGTTTGTCGGGGTGGATGACTCCACTTCCCTCAGCACGTACCAGCGAACGGCCTCCCGAACGCCCCCTTCCTGTGCAGTGAGCAACGGGTAGCGCCCTTTCCACTGCTCGGGGTTGACGTCGACCATGAGCACCACACGGACCTACATCGGTCTACCTCCTCGTCGTCGCACTCCGTCGCGCATTCTTCGCAGCCGTGCTTGGGCTGCTCGGTGTCGCGGTGGTCGGAACACATTTCGTGGAAGCTGATCAAATCGGCGAAGTGACCGGCATCCGCCGCACGTTCTTTGACTGCTACCGCCTCGGCCTCGGCAAGGGTGTCCGCCACGTAGATGCAGCCCTCCTCGCTCAAAACCCCGAATTCGGCGACGGATCCCCCTCGAATTGACTGGACGTGCGGTGAGCGCCCCCTACGGGGATCCCCCTGTCGACTTCCGCCGACAACTCCACTACATACCCCTATGCGTAGGGCTGCCAATATCCCGATGCATTGGGCTCCGTGACTTTCTTCTTGACCCCGATGGGTAGGGCTGTAACATCAGCGGCATGGCTGACGCCTGGACCCTCGGCGAGGAGACCGCAGCGCGGTACGCGAAGTACCGCCGCGCCCTGAAGACCGCCCGCGAGATGAAGGAGGAGATCCGTCAGCTGGCACTCGAAGATCTGCGGGCCGGCGCGTCCACCGAGGCGCTGGCCGCACTGACCGGCGAGACCGCCGAGGTCTATCGGCGCCTCGCGCGGGCCCATGACATCGAGCCGCCCGCGGCGTACAAGGGACGCGCGGAGCTGTTCCGTCAGCGCGCCCGGCAGGAGGACGGGGAGGACGGCTGATCCGCTGCGCCGAGAGGAACGGACGGCTTGCACGATGCGGTTACCGGACCCTCCCCCGGCTGCCTCGTCTACTGCACGGGGAGACCGCGGCCCATCGCGCACGGACCGCGGTCATGTGCTGTTCGGTTTATCCTGAGGTCATTTTCGGAAACGGGAAACTTTGTCCGGCACCATGGAAACATCTATGCCAATGGCATTGCGTCGCCGCAGGTCAGCGGGGACGTGAAAAAGTCATGAACTTCGAGAAGTTCCTCATCGCTCCCGACGGCACCGTCGCCGCGCGCTTCACCCCCCAGACCGATCCTGAGGCTGATGAGATCACCGCAGCGATCGAAGCCGTCCTGCCTGGCTGAACGTCCCCGCCCCGAGGCGTCGCCACCACTGCCCCGGGGCACCATCGTCTTCCTCGCGACGGACGCGACCTCGAACCCTCTGCCTACGGCCCGCCGGGCCTCTCCGGAATGCGATGGGCGTGCAATTCTCAGAAAACGACAGTTCGGTTGATGCCTGGGGCCGGACCACAGAGCGGCTCCGTTGTCAGTGCACATGTCAGGGCTGTTCAGCAGTTGCGTGTGCCCTCCGCTGGCGTCGCAGACGTGCGGCTCCGTCTTGGAGTTCTTTGCGCCGTCGAGCCACCTCTTCCTTCATGAGGTCGTCGGTGCGGCTGCTGTGCCAGATGGTGCCTTCCCACTTCACGTACTGCGGTGTCCTCTCGCGCAGGAGAACGGGCTTGGGGTGGTTGTGGAACAGGAACGTGCGGCCCTGGTTTCGGTTGTTGCCGCTGTCAACCGTCCGGCGATCTGCCGGCCGCGGGTGCCGGCGAACAGGCCCTGGGTCTCGACGTCGATGCCCGCGTAGGCGAACGTGGCGGGCAGGCGTTCGGCGAAGTACTTCAGCTGGTCGGAGGCTTCCGCGCCGGAGCGGGTGGCCAGGTTGAGGTGGTGCAGCTCGTCGGCCAGGACGAGATCGACGTGGGTGTGGGCGGCAGTCGCGCAGACCGCGTCCACGAGGTCGGGGAGGGTGGACCCCCGCTTGGGGAAGGGCAGACCATAGAAGCGGGCGAACTCCATCACCGAGCATCTTCGGGGTGGCCGCCGGCGGGACGGTGACATAGATGACCGGCAGGCGGACCCCGTCGCGCGGATGGCGCTTGCGGGTGGCCAGCTCGTGCGCGCGGCCCAGCTGTGTCAGGGCGGTGGCCTTGCCGGTGCCGGAAGCGCCGGAGAGGATCATGCCCCGGCGGGCGGAGACCTGGTGGCGGTTGAGCTGGAACAGCAGCCGGGCGGTGGCGATGACCTTACCGATGCTCGGGGTGTTCACCACCGGCAGGTCCGCGTGATACTCCCGGCGCCACTCGTCCTCACGGGACCGTTCCCGGCCGGTCAGCGCGGCCCGCTCGGCAGCCGTCCGATGCTGCGGCGGGACGGTCTCGTGCTCGACGTAACGGCGCCAGCCCGCCTTGGCGGTCAGCGGGGAATCCGGCGGGGCTCCTTCGCCCGGCTCCGTTTGCGTCGACGGGACCGTTAAGGACGTGCTCATAGCCACCTTTCGGCTTCGGCGTCGGCGTCGAAGACCCCGAAACCCGCCACCTCGGCGGACGGGGAGCCCGCCACCAAGTCTTGTTCGGTGCCGGAGTGCTTTCGGTCTTGGGCGGTGTGGTCGGGGCCGGCAGGGCGGCAGCTGCCCGGGGGCGGCCCACCACGCGGGCCGTGGCGGTATCCGGTCCGTGCCCGGCGCGGGTCAACAGCGCGTCCAGGACGCGGGCAACGGCGGCCTCTTGGTGTCGTTCAGGCCGGTCTCGGCGGCCAGGCGGCGGGCATGGGCCCGGGTGAAGTCGGCGAACGGAGCGCTGACCAGCGGAAGGTGAACCCACGGCACGGTGATCCATCCGCTGTCGGTGCGGACGAAGACTTGCGAGAGGTCGTAAGGGTCGTAGTGCACCTCCCACAGCCCGCGCTTGCCCGCGTGGCCGGAGTGCTGACGTCGCCAGGGCCCCAGCTCGGCGGTGTCGTAGGTGCGGTGCGCGATCCGGATGCCGTAATCGTTGATCGCTCGCCAGGCCACTGGCAGCAGCTCCAGGTGGTCCTCCCCGCGCCGGACCAGCGGCAGGTAGCCGCAGGCCGCGACCGGGGAGGCGTACTTGTCGTTCGCTGATATCGCCTTCCCCGGACGGAACGGATCCCGCAGCGCGTCATGCGGCCGCATCTGCCAGCCGGCCAGCAGCCATTCATCCAGCAGGTCCTGCAGTTCGGGGATCGTCCAGACCGCGGCCTGTTCCACCCGCTCGCCGCGGCGCGAGACGTCCCGACCGGTGTAGCCGGCCAGGTGCTGGCAGAACAGCGTGTTGATCGCCGAGAACGTCGCCTCCACGATCGCCTTGTCCGTCGGCGTGCGCGGGCGGGCGCGTTGGACGGAGATGCCCCACCGTGCGCAGGTGCGGATTTTGCGACATCGGAGATGAACACCTTGCCGCCGTCGAATCACGACCGTGTCCGGCACGATTACCGGCTTCGCGGCGGCCTGTTCCATCCGCGCATCAGCATCCAGCAGCTGACGGTGCGGAATCCGCGAGGCTGCCATCCGCAAGGTCACCGGCCAGCTCGACCGCATCGGCTCCGGCACTAGCGTCCGCGCCAGCAGCAGCGCGGCGTCCACCGCCTTGGTGCCCACCGGCCGCAGCACCGCCGCGCAGATCGTGCGGGTGGCGACATCGACCGCGATGGTCAGATCCGCGCGGGCCATCACCCCCGAGTCGAGGACCACCATCACATCCAGCGGGGTGCGGCGCAGCGTGCCGGGTAGACGCCTGGTGCGCTGCGTCGCGCTACGCCGAGACGGGGGAGCCGTGCGGGCAGGGGCCGTGCTGGACGGCCGTTACCGGCTGATCGAGCCGATTCAGACGGGGTCAGTTTCTGTAGTCGATCTTCTTTTCCCGCATCAGCTTCTCCAGCTCTGTGTCCGACAAGGGGTGCAAGGTGCCCAGGAGATCGCGTAGTCCAGGTTCGTCGAGGGTCTGGCTGGTGACCTGAGCCTCCGCGTTTCCGAGGCGGCGGGTGAGGGTGACTTCGCGGGAGCCGCCGGGGAAGTCGCGGACCATGCGCATCTCACCGTGCGCGTCGATCGTGCAGGTCATGTGCTTGTCCGTAGGCTCGGGGCAGTGGAGCGCCGGCGTAAGCGGCGGACTCACGGTAAGGCCCACGTACCCGGCCTCGTACCCCGCCCGGACGGGAAGGTACTCGACGCTGAAGGAGGCCGGGCCGACCGCGGCCCGGGAGACCTGCATACCCGGCGGGGCAGTGCCCAGGTACAGCAGCTCCGGCTGCTCTTGGTACCGCGCGATCTCCGCCTCGTGCCGGCGCTGCTGGGCCTGGGCCGGGCCGATGAAGCCCCCGTAGGCCACCGCGGACGCCAGCACCGCCAGCGCCCCCAGCCGCACCCACCGGCCCGGCACGAAGAACGCCGCGACCACGGCATACGGAACTCCCGTCAGCGCGATTGCGGTACTGGCGCTCCCCAGCTCCACACCCCGGCCGTAGGCGGCCAGACCTGCCAGGACGCCGAGTGTGCCGAGGACGAAGACCAGCACTGCCCAGCCCAGCCGCTGTGACGCGGAGCCGCACAACGGCACCACGGTCCGCGCCAACAGGCCTGCCGTGGCCAGCAGGCCCACCGTCAGGGGCACACCCAATGCGAAGACCGGCACCGTCGCACCGGCCCCTCCATCCCAGGCCGACAGCACCAGCCCGAATCCGAGCGCCGGCACCACGGCCGCCATCAGCACCCAGACCACGAAGAGATGCAGGGCCGTCAGCGCCCTTCTGCCGCTGTTCATGTCGTGGAGCTTGCCAGCCGCCGTTCTGGCGCACATGAGTGTGTGTACTCAGAACGCTCTGACCTGCGATGCGCAGGTCGGGCGGCGTAGCCGGTGGGTTCGTCGTCTCCGTAGTCCTTGAGAAGATCTCGTTCATGACCGATGCACCGAGAGCAGCCTGGGCCGAGGGCAAGACCCTGTACGACGTCGTCCCCGCCCTCGACACTCTCATCGAGACCATCGGCCGGAATCCGGACCGCGACCGGCCCCAGCACCGTGAACCACACATGCCGCTCGTCCCCCGCAGCGCCGGCCATGGACGCCTCACATCCCGCATTCGGTGCTTCGGCTTGCCAGTCTTCCACGCGCGCGCCGGGAAAACCACGTAAGGACAACCGATGTGCGCCGAGGGTGAAGAATGGGCCAAGCTTTCGGGCGGGAAAGCTGCTGCGGCGCGGTCGGCCGGTGGGGAGGGAATGGGGGATGCAGGGAAAACCTTTGCCCGGCCGTCACATAAAGATCTGTGTACGCCACCTGTCGGGCGTAGGCCACTTCGCCTGTATACCGAACGAAGTCGCCGCGGCTGAGGTTCTGGCGACGGGCCGAACACTGCGGACGCCTTGATGCCGTACGTAGGCCCCTTACCCGACGGCAGATCACCTGCTGTAATCGACGGTAAGCGCATCAGCGCGCGAACGGGGGTTCGCGATGAATTCCGACTGGCCTGTCCCCTCCCCCGGGCCGCCCCTGCCTGCCGGCCCGCCCCGGCTCCGTCGGCCGCCCGAGCCGCCTGCCCCTTCACGTCAGCTGATCGAGCACCACGCCGGGCCCCCACGTGGCACCGCGACCCGCTACCTGTGTGCGGCCGGCTACCTGGACCGTACGTTTCGCGATGCCGTCATCGCGGAGCTGGTCGAGCATCCCTACCGCGTGCCTGCGCCGTCGCCCGGCACCGACCTGGTGCGGGTACTTCACGAGTGTCTGCGGGCCCGGCGCGCACCGTTCCTGGCGGGGCTGGCGATGCTGGGCGTACTGGCGTTCGGCGTATTCTCCGGGCATGGGAGTGCCACACTGCCGGCCCTCCTCACGGTGGCGCTGCTGCGGCTCGTCGGAGCAGGCACCAGTGCTGCCGTCGTCGTCCCACCCGACGAGGCCGTGCGCGTCCCCTCGTCCGCGCGGCACACGCTGGGTTCCGCCGGTCAGTTGGTCGCCGCCGGGGTGCTGGCCGGGCTGCTGGTGTTCGTCTGGGTGCCTACGCAGAACGGGCGCACGCTCTTCGAGCGCGAACTGCTTCCGCGCCTGCCCGCAGACCTTCCCCTCACCGTCACACGACCTGGGCTGGAAGCGTACGTCGCCATCCTGTTCATGCTGTGGGTGGTCGGAGTCGTCTGGCGCTGCCGCACATTGTTCCTGCTCGGCGACCGCGACGGCCCGCTGTCCGGCCGTGCCGCCCCTGTCAGGACCCGCATCATGTCCCTCAGGCCGGTCTACGCCACACTGCGCAGCCAGCACAACGGCCCTGAGCTGCTGTACCGCGACCACGCACCGCTGGTCGGCCTCGGCGTGCCGCTGGAGGACTGGGCGATCGCCCTGGAACTCGTCCCCGCCAGAAGGAGCGACGGGCAGCCCATGGTCCCGCGGCCGGTCGACGCCGCGGCGCTGCATCAAGCGATCAACAACGCGGTGCTGGACCTCGGCCGGGGCCGCGAGTATCCAGGAGACGTCCTGCACCGGCTGACCGTCAGTGACCGGGTGTTCCGTCCCGGGCTGCGCCGCGGACCGGCCACGGACTGGCTCGGTGGCATGTCGGTACCCGTGCCGGGTGCGGGCGGCGCGGTGCAGCTGGACCGCCGCTGGGCCACCGCACTGGACCTGTTCGCCCACGAACGCCTGCGGCACTTCGTGACGATCCGTATCGGCAGCTGGCAGGAGGAGGTCGTCATCACCGTACTGGTGCGGGCCATCACCCAGGGCAGGGTGCTGCACTTGGAGTGGCAGCCTTACCTGCTGCCGCCGACCGCGACCGCATACCGGGCGGTGGATGCGTTCGCGCCGGTCGATCTCGTGGCTGACGTACCCGCAGTGATGGGGCAGGCAGTCTGGGGACTGGGCCGGGACATGGGCGCCGCCATCGGCCAGATCTTCGGCACCTGGGCGTCCGCCGCCCGGGCCATGCGCAATCGCGGCCGCTACCGCCGGCTGGTCCGCGACGGCTATGCCGTCAACCACGCTCCGGCCATCAGCGTGCGCGAACTCGGGGCCGAGGAACACTTCCAGAACGTCTTCCAGGAGTCCGACGTGCAGCGCTACTTGAGCACGGTCTGGGTGCGCACCCAGACCGCGGTACTCACCGCCCTCAAGGACCGCGGCTACGACGTCAGCGCTTTCGAACAGCAAGCACAGAACATCGTCAACAACAACATAAACAACGGAATGCAGATCAACGGCGGCACCCAGCACGGCCCCATCGCCGGCGGCCCGGGGGCCCGGGCACGGGTCACTGCGCCGCAGCCACGCGTGGGCACTCGCCCTGGGCCCCGCTCCACCTGACCGAGGGACGATCGCAGAGAGACCACTGAGGAGATGGCCATGGTGCCCGACGGGCCGAGCACTCCCCACAACGAAGGCGTGCAGATCAGTGGCGGTACGCAGTACGGTCCCATCGCCGGCGGCCCCGGAGCGCGAGCCGTCGCCCGCCACACCCACCCCGCAGCGGCGCCGCCCGCCGATCCGCCGCCCGCGCAGACGGAGCTGCTGCGGGCGGTGGCAGCCCTTCGTCGCGACCTCGCCACGCTCATCGCCGAACGGCCCGGGGAACTGGCGCCGGACGCAGCGCAGGACGCCGAGCACAGCCTGGCACAGGCCGAGTCGGAAGCAGGCCGGACACCACCCCGGCAGGGCACTCTGCGGCGCCGCATCCAGACCGTCGCCGATGCTCTGGGGGGCGTCGGCGCACTGGCAGCCGGCGTGGCCGCGGTCCAGACAGCTTTCGACAGCCTCTTCATCACTGGATAGCCGATCCTTGCGCTCCCGGACGGCGCGGCCCGCGCGACCGTGTCGAAGCACGGAAGCCGGCGATCGCGTACCGCTGCGACGCGTCCGCCGCAGCCGCGTCTTCCTCGTCTGTCGGCGTGCCTGCGGACGGCGTGGACGACGCGAGAAATCCACCGGATCGCAGTGGCGGACGACAGCACCGCGCTCGGGCGTGAAACGAGCGTCGAGCACAAAAAGAATCACCGGCACCATGCGAGCATCCGGAACTCCGGCCGAGTGCGGCTCGTCTTCGACTACAAGCGACCACAAAGGACTACGCAAAGGGGCGACACGCGAGCTCCAGGGATGTCATTCCGCACCTGCTGTCGCGTTTCGTCGCCCGAGATCGCGCACGGGGGAAACATGCCATCAGTATCCGCAGTCGCAGTACTGCGACGCATGCGGGAAGTTACCCACGTCAATTGCAGGGGGGGTGGAACCTTGCGCGAATTCGGCGGCTTCGTGATGACGGTCGGCCTCGTCATCGTGCTGATCGGCACGGCGATGTTCGCCATGGACCTGTTGGGAGTCGTGCAGTCGGCCGTGGAGAGCGGCCGCACCGGAGACTTCCCTCCGAGCATGTTCAAGTGGTTCGGGCTCGGCGTCATAGGTGCGGTCATCTATGAGTTCGGCAAGATCACTCGGGGGTGAAGTCACGCCTGGTACTGCGGTGTGAATGGTGGGCCGGTGCGGCCCCCACGCGTACCCGCAGGTTCTTGAACTGCCGTAACTGCATGAGGAGATGTACGGGCTCCCACAGCACGAGATCCAGGGGGCGGGTGAGCGGCCGGGGGCGGCTCCGGCCACGCGTACGGACGACGAGTCGAGTACTGCCGCCTGCGGTGCGCCGAAGGTGAAAGCCCCAGACGGCATCCATGTACGCCGCGGAGAGCGGACCGAAACGCGTGTCGAAGGGCCGCCCGGACGGCAGCTCCACGGACATCCGCAGTACCAGGGTCCGCTCCGATTCGACGACCGCGGCCGTGAACCACGCTCCGCCATCGGGCTTCGCGACGAAGCGCTGCCCTTCTGCGAGGTCCTGCCACTGGGCGACGAGGCGGTCGGCACTCGCACGCCCCGCGTTGTCGAGCCGGTCGAAGCTGTACCAGCCCCCGCGGTCACAGCCCATCTGCACCAGCCAGGGCCAGGTCTGTTCCGGAGGTGCCGGCAGGGTCGTGGCCATGGTCGACTGACCGTCGTATCCGGGAATCAGGTCATCACCCGGCCAGTCACCGGCGGCCTCGGCACGAGTCGCGCCCCAGGTCAGCAGGCGCGGGCGGACGACGACCCCGTAGGCGGCCGCTGCCGCCGCAACGCCCGCACGAGGGAGGGAGCGGCGTACCACTCGTTTTCCACTCATGGCGTCAGCCTCACGCCGCGGCACCGCTCCGTACAGGGGCCCGTCGGCGCCGGGTAGGGCCGTTCGGCACCTGGTAGTGCCCCGGCGCGCCGGGGCGACGATGGGCGTACGGCCACGCCCGCTCGGGCACGTGCCGGCCGAGTGCCTGCCGGTCCCGGGCGTTGCCCGGTCGGTCATGGGACGAGCACGGGGAGGAAACGATGAACTGGCCCACAGCACTGGTCGTCATCGCCGCACTGTTCGCCCTCGCAGCGGTGATCAGCAGCTACTTCGCGAGGCCGAAGAGGTGAAGAGGAAGGGGCCGGAAGGGCGGGGAAGGAAGCATCCGGCCCGGGCACGGGACACCGGCACGACACCACAGGGGCGAGCGCCGAAGGAGGCCGGGGAGGCAGTGGGAAAGAAGCACACGACCAGTGCGGAGGCCCCTTCGGAGCTCGCGCCGCGTCCGAGCTCACTTCGCCGGGCTGCTTATGAGCGCGAGTTGTTGCGTTTGCAGACGGAGTTGGTGAAGGTTCAGGAGTGGGTGCGGGCCGAGGGCGCCCGGCTCGTGGTCGTCTTCGAGGGGCGGGACGCCGCCGGCAAGGGCGGGGTGATCAAGCGGGTCGCCGAGCACCTCAATCCGCGGGTCGCGCGGATCGTCGCGCTGCCCGCGCCGTCCGGGCGGGAGCGGGGGCAGTGGTACTTCCAGCGGTACGTGGAGCGGCTGCCGGCCGCCGGAGAGATCGTGCTGTTCGACCGCAGCTGGTACAACCGGGCCGGTGTCGAGCACGTCATGGGCTTCTGCGACGAGGCGGAGTACCGGCGGTTTCTGCGGCAGTGCCCGGTCTTCGAGCGGATGCTGGCGGAGGACGGCATCCTGCTGCGCAAGTACTGGTTCTCGGTGAGCGACGCCGTGCAGGAGCAGCGGTTCCGCAGCCGTCTGGAGGATCCGACGCGGCGCTGGAAACTGTCCCCGATGGACCTGGAGTCCCTCACACGCTGGGAGGCATACTCCCGCGCCAAGGACACGATGTTCGCCCACACCGACATCCCCGAGGCCCCCTGGTACGTCGTCGAGAGCGACGACAAACGGCGGGCCCGGATCAACATGATCGCGCACCTGCTGTCCACGCTTCCGTACTACGAGGTGCGGGGCCCGACACTCACCCTGCCGCCCCGGCCGCCGTCCACCAGTTACCGTCGGCCGCCGCGAGACGCCCAGACCCGGGTGCCCGACCACGCCGTACCTGACTGACGCCCCGCGCCGATGGCGGTGCCGCCCGCGCCGGGCAGCCCCGCGGCCGGGCCGGGCGGCACCCACCAGGGCCGTTCGGCCCCCTGTCCGCCGGAGATTTGCGGCCGACGATGAGAACACGGACCCAGGGGACGCTGCCGGGGAGGCGCTGATGTCCCACCAAGCAGCTGCACCGGACATGGTGATCTCCGCGATGGAGGGGCTGGCCAGGCTGGTCGACATCCTCGCCGAGGACCACACCGTCATCGGCCCCACCGTCCGCGACGGCGCGATCGTCCTCGCGGAGCTGTCCGCGGCGGACGAGCTGCCGCACGGCTGCGGTGTGGAGCTGGCGGCCGGCCGGTACCGACTGGTGCGCCGCCCGGACATGATGATCTTCGCGCACAGTGCCGGGCCACAGTCGTGGAAGGCATACCTGCACCCGCAGCGTGAACGGCTGTGGACGGTGGACCGGGACACGCGGGGCCGGCTCGCCTTCCGTGAGGAGGACGGCGAGCCGCCCACGTACGCGTTCCTGGGGGTACGGCCGTGCGATCTGCGGGCCATCGCGATCCAGGACCGGGTGCTGGGCGGCGGGCCGCACGCGGACACCGCCTACCGGCGCCGTCGCGACCGTACGTTCATCGTCGCCGTGGAGTGCACCGATCCGGGCGCCACCTGCTTCTGCACGTCGATGGGCACGGGCCCGGGCGTCGGGGAGAACGGTCCGCCCGCGTACGACCTGGCGCTGACCGAGGTGCTGGACGAGGACGGGCACCGCTTCCTGGTACGGGCGGGCAGCCCGGCCGGTGAGCGGGTCCTGACCCGCCTCCCGCGCCGCACCTGCGACCCGGCGACACGGACCGCCGCCCGCGCGGCCGTCACGGCCGCCGTGGAGCACATGGAACGCGCCATGCCGCCGGTCGACCTGCACGCGCTGATGGCCGGCTCGCTCGACGCCGCCCGCTGGGACGACGTCGCGTCGCGGTGCCTGACGTGCGGCAACTGCACGATGGTCTGTCCGACCTGCTTCTGCACCACCACCGAGGACGTCACCGATCTGACGGGTGACCACGCGGAGCGGTGGCAGCGCTGGGACTCCTGCTTCGACCTGGACTTCAGCCATCTGCACGGCGGACCGGTCCGCGCGTCCGCGCGCAGCCGCTACCGGCAGTGGCTCACCCACAAGCTCGGCACCTGGCACGACCAGTTCGGGGAGTCGGGCTGCGTCGGCTGCGGACGCTGCATCGTGTGGTGCCCGGCCGGCATCGACATCACCGAGGAAGCCGCCGCACTGCACGCGGAAGCCCGAAACTCGCACGCCACCGATGAGGAGACACCGTCATGACCACCAGGACCGGGCTGAAGACCATGCTGTGTCAGCTGGACGCCCTCAGCGACGACCAGCGTGAGCGACTGATGGGCCTGGCCTGCGAGGTGTCCTTCCCGGCGGGTGCGCGGCTCTTCGAGGAGCGTCGCGCCGCCGACCGGTTCTGGATCGTGCGGACCGGCAGCGTCGTGCTGGACCTGCACGTCCCGGGCCGCCGGGCCGCGGTGATCGAGACGCTCGGCCAGGGGGACCTGGTGGGCTGGTCCTGGCTCTTGCCGCCGCGCAACTGGCACCTGGGGGCGGAGGCACAGAGCCCCGTGCGGGCCTGGGAGTTCGACGCCGAGGCAGTACGTCGGCTGTGCCGGGAGGACCCGAAGCTGGGGCACGCGCTGGTGCTGGCCGTGGCCGAGGTCATCGGACACCGGCTGGAGTGCGCCCGTACCCGGCTGCTGGACCTGTACGGGCCGTACGGAAGCGGGCTGCCACGATGAACGCCACGGCCGCGCTCCCCGGCGGTGCACCTCTCCCTTACCGCGTCGTGCGGCGGTGTACGGAGACCGCTGACGTGGCCACGTTCAAGCTGCTTCCGGGCGGCCCGGCGCTGCGGCCCTTCCGTCCGGGGCAGTTCGCGATGCTGTACGCCTTCGGGGTGGGTGAGATTCCCGTGTCGGTGTCCGGGCTGCCCCTGGGCGAACCGGCACTGGTGCACACGGTGCGGTCGGTCGGCGCGGTGTCCCGGGCGCTGTACGGGCTGCGGGCGGGTGGCCTTGTGGGGGTGCGGGGGCCGTACGGCACCGGCTGGAACCTGGAGCAGGCCGTGGGGCGCGATGTGCTGGTGGTCGCCGGCGGGATCGGGCTGGCACCCCTGCGGCCGCTGATCCTGAACGTCCTCGCGGCCCCCGGGCGCTTCGGCCGGCTCAGCGTCCTGATCGGCGCCCGTACGCCCAGCGACCTGCTGTACCGGTTGCAGACCCGGAACTGGGGCGCTGCCGCGCGGGTGGCGGTCACGGTGGACCGGCCGGAGGCGGGCTGGCGCGGGGACGTGGGGGTGGTCACCCGGCTGCTGGGGCGCGGGGGCTGGTCACCCGACGGGACGTGCGCCTTCGTCTGCGGACCCGAGCCCATGATCCACGCCACCGCGCGTGACCTGATGCGGGCGGGCGTTCCGCCGCACCGCATCCAGGTGTCGCTGGAGCGCAACATGCGCTGCGGCGAGGGCAACTGCGGCCACTGTCAGCTGGGCCCCCTCCTGCTCTGCCGGGACGGGCCGGTCGCCGGCTGGGACCGCGCCGAGCCCCTCCTCGCCGTGAAGGAGCTGTGAGATGAGTGTCCCGCGCCCCGAGCCTCCCGACAGCGGCCGCCGTCGCCCGATGCTCGCCGTGTTCAAACTCGCCTCCTGTGACGGCTGCCAGCTGACCCTGCTCGACTGCGAGGACGAACTCCTCGCCGTGGCGGGCCGGGTGGAGATCGCGCACTTCCTGGAGGCGTCCAGCGCCGTCCGGCCCGGCCCGTACGACCTCGCCCTCGTCGAAGGCTCCGTCACCACGCCCCAGGACGCCCAGCGCGTACGGGAGATCCGGGCCGCCGCCCGCTTCCTGGTCACCATCGGCGCCTGCGCCACGGCCGGCGGCATCCAGGCACTGCGCAACTTCGCCGACGTCGAGGAGTTCCGCGCCACCGTCTACGCCCGCCCCGACTACATCGCCACCCTCGCCACCTCCACCCCCGTCTCCACCCACGTCCCCGTCGACTTCGAGCTGCGCGGCTGCCCCATCGACCGAGGGCAACTCCTCGAAGTGATCACGGCGTTCCTCGCGGGCCGCAAACCGGACGTGCCGAACCACAGCGTCTGCTTCGCCTGCAAGCGGCGCGGCACCGTGTGCGTGACCGTCGCCCACGGCACGCCCTGCCTGGGCCCGGTCACCCACGCCGGATGCGGCGCCATCTGCCCGGCGTACGGGCGCGGCTGCTACGGCTGCTTCGGGCCGTCCGGCTCGGTCAACCTGCCCGCGCTGATCCCACTGCTGCGGCGGGACGGCATGAGCGAGGACGACATACGGCGCGCCCTGCGCACGTACAACGCCGCGTCCTTCGCCGAGGTCGAGGGAGCGCCGTCATGACGCATCGCGGCTCGCGCGTGCTGCACGTCGGTTCGCTGGCCCGGATCGAGGGGGAGGGAGCCCTGCATCTGACGGTCGACGACGGCACGGTCACCGGCACCGAGCTGCGCATCTACGAGCCGCCGCGGTTCTTCGAGGCGTTCCTGCGCGGCCGCTCGTACACCGAGCCGCCCGACATCACCGCGCGGGTGTGCGGCATCTGCCCGGTCGCGTACCAGATGAGCGCCTGCCGGGCCCTTGAGGACGCGTGCGGCGTCACGGTGGCCGGGCAGATCGCCGCGCTGCGGCGGCTGCTGTACTGCGGCGAGTGGATCGAGAGCCAGATTCTGCACATCCACCTGCTGCACGCCCCGGACTTCCTCGGCGTGGACGGCGCCGTCGAACTCGCCCGCACCCAGCGTGCACACGTGGAGCGGGGGCTGCGCATCAAACAGACGGGCAACGCGATCCTCGAACAGCTCGGGGGCCGCGCCATCCATCCCATCAACGTGCGGCTCGGCGGCTTCCACCGCGTACCGGCCGCCGTTGAACTGAAGCCGCTGGCCGAGCGGTTGCGCCGGGCCCGTGACGACGCGTGGGAGACCGTGTGCTGGGTCGCGGGCTTCGACTTCCCGGAGGCGGGGCTCGACCACGCCCTGCTGGCGCTCGCCGAGCCCGGCCGCTACGCCATCGACTCCGGCGTCCCCACCGTCATGGCCGCCCCGCACACCCATGGGCTCCCGTCTGCATCAGCCGCTCCCCTGCCCCTGCGCCAATTCCCCATTTACACGTTCCCGTCCCAAGTGGCCGAGCACCAGGTCCCGTACTCCACCGCCCTCCAGGCCACCCTGGACGGCGAGCGCTACCTGACCGGCTCGCTGGCCCGTTACGCGATCAGCGGACGCTGGCTGTCCCCGCTCGCGCAGGAGGCGGCGCGGACGGGCGGGCTCGGCGAGCCGGCCGCCGGGAAAGTGTGCCGCAATCCGTTCCGCAGCATCGTCGTACGGGCCGTCGAGGCGCTGTACGCGATCGACGAGGCGCTGCGGATCATCGACGCGTACGAGCCGCCGAGCCGCCCCTACGTGGACGTGCCACCGCGCGCCGCGACCGGGCACGGCGCCACGGAGGCCCCGCGCGGGCTGCTGTACCACCGCTACACGCTCGACGCCGACGGGTTGATCACTGCCGCCACCCTCGTCCCGCCCACCTCCCAGAACCAGGGCGCGATCGAGGAGGATCTGCGGCGCCTCGTCCAGGCCCGCCTGGATGCCGGCGGACGGGACACGGAGGCGGAGCTGACCGCCCTGTGCGAGCGCGGCATCCGCAACCACGACCCGTGCATCTCCTGTTCCGCCCACTTCCTCGACCTCACCGTCGAGACGGTCGACCGAGCCCGAAGGAGCCCGCCATGCCCGTGACCGACCCCGGCAACCCGCAGGAGCACGGCCTGCACACCGTGAGCGACGTGATGACCCACACCGTCGTGGCCGTCGGCCGCGACGCGTCGTTCAAGGAGATCGTGCAGACGATGGAGCAGTGGAAGGTCAGCGCCCTGCCGGTACTGGCGGGCGAGGGCCGGGTGATCGGCGTCGTCTCCGAAGCCGACCTGCTGCCCAAGGAAGAGTTCCGCGACAGCGACCCCTCCAGGTTCGAACAGCGGCAGCGGCTGGAGGACCTGGCCAAGGCCGGAGCCCTGACCGCCGGCGAGCTGATGACCGCGCCCGCCATCTGCGTCCACGCCGACGCGGCTCTCCCCCAGGCCGCTCGCATCATGGCCGTACGGCACGTCAAGCGCCTGCCCGTCACCGACGCCCAAGGGTTGCTGCAAGGCGTGATCAGCCGCAGCGACCTGCTCAAGGTTTTCCTGCGCTCCGACGCCGACATCGCCGACGAGGTACGCCGGGTGGTGATCGACCGGGTCTTCCCCGGCCAGGGCGTCACCGCCGACGTGCAAGACGGCGTGGTGAGGCTGAGCGGACGGGTGCGCGACGGTTCGTTCGTCCCGGTCGCCGCCCGGCTGTGCCGTGCCGTCGAAGGCGTTGTCGACGTCACCTGGGAACAGAACGGGCCCCACAGCGGACCGGCCCCCGGCACGACGGAACCGTGATGCGCTACCTCGACGAGTACCGCGATCCCGAACTGGCCCGCAGCCTGCTGGACCGGCTCCGGCGGATCGCCACCCGCCCCTGGCGCATCATGGAGGTCTGCGGCGGCCAGACTCACACCCTCGTGCGCCAGGGCATCGATGAGCTGCTGCCCGCCGGCATCCGCATGATCCACGGCCCAGGTTGCCCGGTGTGCGTGACCCCGCTGGAGACCCTGGACCGGTCCATGGCCATCGCTGCCCGCCCCGAGGTGACCTTCACCAGCTTCGGGGACATGCTGCGCGTCCCCGGCACACACACCGACCTGCTGTCCCTACGGGCCCGCGGTGCGGACGTACGGGTGGTCTACTCACCGATGGACGCCGTACGGATCGCCGAGGCCGAATCGGAACGCCAGGTGGTCTTCCTGGCCGTCGGCTTCGAGACCACCGCGCCCGCCAACGCCATGGCCGTCCTGCACGCCCGCCGGCTGGGCCTGGCCAACTTCTCCGTCCTGGTCAGCCACGTCCTCGTCCCCCCGGCCATGACCGCGCTACTGGCCGATCCGGACTGCGAGGTGCAGGCCTTCCTCGCCGCCGGGCACGTGTGCGCCGTGATGGGCTGGAGACAGTACGAGCCGATCGCCGCCCACTGGCACGTGCCCATCGTCGTCACCGGCTTCGAACCCCTCGACCTCCTCGAAGGCGTCCAGATGGCGGTCGAACAGCTCGAAGAAGGCCGCAACGCGGTCGAGAACCAGTACGTGCGCGCAGTCCAGCGCGCCGGAAACCGCCACGCACAGCAGATCGTGGACGAGGTCTTCCAGATCACCGACCGCACCTGGCGCGGCATCGGCCCGCTCCCCGCCAGCGGACTCGAACTCGCCCCGCCCTTCGCCTCCTACGACGCCGCGCGCCGCTTCGGCGTTACGGACGTGCGCTCCGCCGAACACCCCGAATGCATCGCGGGCGCCATCCTCACCGGCGCCCGGAAACCGACCGACTGCGCCGCCTACGGCACCCGCTGCACCCCACGCACCCCGCTCGGCGCCCCCATGGTGTCCACCGAGGGCACCTGCGCCGCCTACCACGCAGCCGGACGCACCGCCACGCCCGCAGGGAGCCCTCCATGACCCTCCAGTGCCCCGCACCACGACACGAGGACGAGCGAGTGCTGCTCGGCCACGGCGCGGGCGGCCGCCTCACCGCCGAACTCCTCGACACGCTCCTGCTCCCGGCGCTCGGGCCGCCACCCGGGCCGCTGGAGGACGCCGCCACGCTGCCTCCCGTGGGGCTGCCGGTCATCAGCACCGACAGCTTCGTCGTCAGTCCGCTGTTCTTTCCCGGCGGCGACATCGGCTCCCTCGCCGTCCACGGCACCGTCAACGACCTCGCCATGCGTGGCGCCGAACCGGTCGCCCTCGCGGTGTCCCTCATCATCGAAGAAGGGCTTCCGCTGGCCGAATTGCGGTCCGTCGTGGAATCGCTGGGCAAGGCCGCCGCCGACGCGGAGGTCCCGGTGGTCACCGGGGACACCAAGGTCGTCGGGCGCGGCGCCGCCGACCGCTTGTTCGTCACCACCACCGGCATCGGCCGGCGCATCCCTGCCCTCCACCCTTCTGCGGCGCGCGCCCGCCCCCACGACGCGATCCTGCTCTCCGGCCCCGTCGGCCTGCACGGCACCGCCGTCCTCAGCACCCGCGAGGGTCTCGGTTTCGAGGCTGACATCGCCTCCGACTCCCGCCCCCTGCACCGCCTCGTGCGCTCCCTCACTTCTCTTGGCGAGGACGTTCACGCCCTGCGCGACCCGACCCGCGGCGGGCTCGCCGCCACCCTCAACGAGATCGCCGAAGCATCCGGCACCGGAGCGGAGATCGACGAGGCCGCCCTGCCCGTGCCCGGTGCCGTCGCCGCCGCGTGCGACCTGCTCGGCCTCGACCCTCTGCACGTCGCCAACGAAGGCTGCCTGGTCGCCTACGTACCACAAGCCCGGGCGGACGATGTCCTGGACGCGATGCGCGGCGTGCCCGAAGGAGCGGCGGCGGTGCGCATCGGCCGAACGACCGCCACGCACCCCGGACGCGTAGAGCTGCGTACCCGCGTCGGCTCCCACCGCGTCGTCGACATGCCACTGGGTGAGCAACTGCCCCGAATCTGCTGACAAGCAGGCCGAGGAGAAATCATGCGCGTGCTGATCGGATATGCGGGAGTGCACGGATCCACCCGCGGCGTCGCCGAGCGCGTCGCTGCCACGTTCACGGCACGGGGGTTTCAGGCCGAGGTGACGGAGCTGGCCGCCGGGGCGGATGCCGCGCCCGACCATGACGCCTACGTGCTCGGCAGCGCCATCCACAACGGCCGTTGGCTGCCCGAAGCCGCCGAGTACCTGCGCAGGTACACCCCGGAACTCGCCCGACAGCCCCTGTGGCTCTACAGCGTCGGACTGGCCCGCGTTCTCGGAGAGTGGTTCGAGAAGCACTCGCAGAACCCGGAACCTCTGTCCTCTCTGTGCGACCTGCTCGCGCCCGTCGATCACCATTTGTTCGCGGGTGCCTTCGAGCGGGACCACACCTCCTGGGCGGGCCACGTGGTCTTCCGGACGCTGGGCGGCCGTTACGGGGACCACCGGGACTGGCGGGAAATCGACGCGTGGGCCACGGGCATCGCCCACCGACTGCTACCCGTCCCGCTGAAGAAGGAGCACCATCGAAGCGGCCTTACGCAGGACCGCTGAGCGCCGGGCCGCTGCGAGGACGGGTGGTGCGTGACGCCTTGGTCCGGGCATCGCGCAGACGGCGGTCCGCCACGCCAGGGCCGGACGGAGTGATGCCCCATGAGCACATCCGCAGCAGGCAGTCCGGGCCCGGTGCGCGTCTTCCTGCTGGACGACCACGAGATGGTGCGCCGGGGCGTGCGCGACCTGCTCGGCGCCGAACCGGGCATCGAAGTGGTGGGCGAGGCCGCCGACCGCCGCGAAGCCCTGGCCCGAGCACCCGCCCTGCGCCCGAACGTCGCACTCCTGGACGTGCGGCTCGGCTCCGGCAGCCCGGAGGGCGACCACGAGGGCATCGAGGTGTGCCGCGAACTGCGTGCCCGGATGCCTCAGCTGGCCTGCCTGATGCTCACGTCCTTCGACGACGACGAAGCGCTCTTCGACGCCATCATGGCGGGCGCGGCCGGTTACGTCCTCAAGCAGATCAAGGGCTCCGACCTGGTGAACGCCGTACGGACGGTGGCCGCCGGCGCGTCCCTGCTCGACCCGGGCGCCACCGCACGGGTCATGGCGCGGGTCCGCGGCGAAGAAGATCCTGTACCGCCCGAGCTGGCCCGCCTCTCCCCCCGGGAGCGGGAGATCCTCGAACTGATCGGAGAGGGCCTGACGAACGGGCAGATCGCCCGGCGGCTGTACCTGGCGGAGAAGACCGTCAAGAACCGCATCTCCTCGATCCTCGGGAAGCTGGGCGTCGGCCGCCGTATCCAGGCCGCGGTGCTGGCTGAGAAGCTCCGCCACCACGACCCGGACCACGGCGAACCGGGGTAGGCACCCGAAGCGGCCCGGTCGGTCGGCCGAATGGCAGGGCTAGGCACGCGGTACGACGGCCACCGGGCAGTGGGCGTGGTGCACGGCGTGGTTGACCAGGCCGAGTTGCAGGCCGCGGGTGTGCCGGTGGCGTTCGGCGCCGACCACCAGGAGGTCCGCGCCGGCCGAAGCGGCCAGGAGGATGTCGCGCGGATTGCCTTCGGCCGGCCGGGACGTCACAGGCACCTCCGGATGCTCGCACGCTGCCGCGCGGAGAGCGGCTTCGAGTATGTCCGAAGCCCGCTGCGCGTGTTCCTCACGCCGCCTGTTGTACGGCCCGCTCTCTTCGGCGAGTCCGCTGCCCGCGCACCGCCAGGCGTGTACGGCCTCGATCTCCCCGTGCCGCAGGGCTGCCTCGTCGAAGGCGAAAGCGGCCGTGGCCTCACTACCGGAGCCCTCGCCTGTACCGACGACGATCCGGCATCCGCGGTCCGCCCGGCGCCCGGCCTCTCCCCGTACGACGATCACGGGGCAACGCGCCTGCCCGGCCACCGTCAGGCTCACCGTCCCCAGCAGTAACGAGGCCAGTTCGCCGCGGCCCCGGTGCCCCACGACCAGCACCGCGGCGCTACGGGCCTCAGCGGTCAGCGCTGCCGCCGGCTCCTCCGGTATCAGGTGAGCCGTCACCTGCCGACCGATCATCCCCCGTGCCGCCCGCTCGACCGAGCCGGAGAGCACCTGCTCTGCCACTTCTGCCTCCTCGGCAGATCCTTCCCCGTAACGTTCCCAGAGCGAGGCGTACACGATGCGCAGCGGCAGGCCACGCAGCCGGGCCTCCTCGGCTGCCCAGTCCAGCGCCTGCGTGCTGCTGTCGGATCCGTCCACGCCCACCACGACAGGCTGTTCCACCACAGCCACCGCCTTTCCGGATTTCGGCTGCCCGCACTGTGCGCCCGTACGCGCCCTTCGCGCAGGGGTGGACCGGGGCATGTCGAGGGCCGTTCGGCCCCAAGCCAGAGGGCGGTCCGAGGCCGCACTCTGACGGGAGAAGGGCCCTGCGTCCGGCGTTCCGGTTTTTACCGGAACGCGGCCCCGGCCCACCGTTCGGTCACTCACCGGACAGGAGAGTCCCGTGTCACAGGCCCCTCGCATCACAGTGATCGGTGTCGGCAACGTGTTCCGCCACGACGACGGAATCGGGCCGGCCGTCGTACGACGGCTGCGCGAGCGGGCCCTGGACCGCCCGCTGCCGCCGTCGGTCACCTTGACCGACTGCGACGGGGAGACCGGACGGCTGATGTCGCTGTGGGAGGGCGCGGAGCTGGCCGTCGTGGTGGACGCCGCCCACGCGCACCCCGGCCACCCGGGCCGCGTGCACCACTTCAGCCATGCAGGCCCGTACGCCCGCCCGGCCACCACCAGTTCGCACGGCCTGGGGCTGGGGGAAGCCATCGAACTGTCCGACGTGCTGGGCCGTCTGCCGGGCAAACTGATCGTCTTCGCCGTCGAAGGAGCAGACCGCTCCCTGGGCACCGGGCTGACGCCGGCCGTCGCCGCCGCTGTCGACCGCCTTGCCGAAACGGTGGAGTCGGAGATCACCCGGCACCGTGATGCCCGCGCACGGAACACGGGCCCCCACGCGGGCGGCGAGCCCCGCCCGACGGGCGGGTGAGCCCCATGGCGAGCGACCGGGAGGCCCGGCGCGTCGAGGTGTACGGAACGGTGCAAGGGGTCGGCTTCCGGCCGTTCGTCCAGCGCCTCGCCTCCGGGCTGGGCCTGGACGGCTGGGTACGCAACGTCGACGGCCACGTCGTCATCGACGCCGCCGGACCCGAGCAATCACTGCACCGCTTCACTGTCGCCCTGCGCACTCAGGCACCACCCCTGTGCGTCGTGCGCCAGATTCGCAGCTCCGCCGATGTCCCTGAACGTCCCCCAATGGGCGCCGGGTTCACCGTACGAGCCAGTGCCGCCGCCGAGGTGCGGCCGGCGCCGCGCGAGATCCCGCCGGACGCGGCGACCTGTGACGCCTGCCTGGCCGAGCTGTTCGACCCGCGCAACCGACGCTACCGCTACCCCTTCATCAACTGCACCGACTGCGGCCCCCGCGCCACCGTGATCACGGGCCTGCCCTACGACCGGCCCCGCACCACGATGCGTTCCTTCCCGCTGTGCCCGGCGTGCGCGGCCGAGTACCGCGACCCGTCCGACCGGCGCTTCCACGCCGAGCCGCTGGCCTGCGCCGCGTGCGGGCCCCGCCTGGCATGGCACGCGGACGGGCGGAACGGTCGGCGGAACCCCACCGGTCCGGCCGCGCTCCAGGCCGCCGAGAAACTGATCGCACAGGGCGGCATCGTCGCCGTCAAAGGGCTGGGTGGCTACCAGCTCGTCTGCGACGCGCGGCAGTCGGCGGCCGTCCTGCTGCTGCGCCGGCGCAAACATCGGCCGCACAAGCCGTTCGCCGTGATGGTCACCGACCTGGCCGCGGCGCGCCGCATCGCCCGGCCCACCCGTACCGAAAGCCGTCTGCTCGCCTCGCCCGCCCGGCCCGTGGTACTGATCGCGGATCGGGAATCCGGTGGGGCGGCTGCCGAGGCCGTGCACCCCGGCACCAGGCGCCTGGGCCTCTTCCTCCCCACAACCGGTCTGCACCACCTCCTCCTGCGTGACCTCGACCGGCCGCTGGTGGTCACCAGCGGGAACCGTTCCGACGAGCCGATCGCGACCGCGGACGCCGACGCGCGCACCCGCCTGGCGGGGATCGCCGACGGCTTCCTGGCTCACGATCGCCCGATTGCCGCCCGGTACGACGATTCCGTGACGCAGGCGGTGCGGGGGCGGGTACTGACCATCCGCCGGGCCCGCGGGTACGCCCCCGCTCCCCTGCCGCTCCCGGTGCGGACCCGTACGCCGGTCGTGGGAGCCGGTGCGCAGAGCAAGCACACCATGACGGTGGCCTGCGGCGACCGCGCCGTGACGGGCCCGCACACCGGAGACCTGTCCGACGCCCGCACCATGGAAGCCTTCGAGCACTGTTACGCGGATCTCGTCGCACTCACCGGCGTGACACCGCAGGTGGTGGCGCACGACCTGCGCCCCGGCTACCTGTCCACCCAGTGGGCGGCGCAGCACTTCCCGCCCGAGCGGCGCATCGCCGTCCAGCACCACCACGCCCACATCGCCGCCTGCGCGGCAGAGCACCGGCTGCGCGGACCGTTCCTGGGCATCGCCTACGACGGTCTGGGATACGGGGACGACGGCACCCTGTGGGGCGGCGAAATACTGATCGCCGATTACACCGACTACTGCCGCGTCGGCCGCTTCGCCACCGCTCCCCTGCCTGGCGGCGAAGCCGCGGTGCGGCACCCGGCGCGGATGGCGCTCGGCTACCTGCACGGCCTGGAACCGCTCGGGGTGCCGCGCCCGTCGCCCGAGCTGGCCCGGCCCTTCACCGAGCGGCTGGACGCGCGCGAGGTCACCACCACCCGCACCATGGTCGGGCGCGGTCTCAACTGCCCCCGTGCCTCCAGCGCCGGCCGTCTCTTCGACGCCGCTGCCGCGCTGCTCGGGCTCGCCGACAGCATCTCGTACGAGGGACAGGCCGCCGTAGCCCTGGAAAACGCCGCCGGTCCTGCGCGGCGCGCCGCCCTGCCCTGGCGTCTGGTGCGCGCGGACGGCCTGTGGGTCTACGACCCGGCGCCGACCCTGACCGCCCTGCTCGGCCGGCTCAAGGACGGGACGCCCGTACCTCTGCCGGCCGCCGCCTTCCACACGACGATCGCCGAGGTCACCGCCGCGCTGGCCGAGCGGGCCGTGGCAGACGGCGCCCCGCGCACCGTCTGCCTGGCAGGCGGCTGCTTCGTCAACCGCCGCCTGCTGACGGACGTCTCCCGGCTGCTGCGCGCGCAGGGAATGCGGGTGCTGGTCAGCAGCGCCGTGCCCGTCGGGGACGGCGGCATCAGCTACGGCCAGGCGGTCATCGCCGCCGCCCGCCTGAAGAGGGGGTGACTCCGATGTGCCTGGGCATCCCGGGACGCGTCCTGGAGACGTACGAAAGCACCGGACTGCGCATGGCCCGCGTGGACTTCGGCGGCATCCGCCGCGAAGCCTGCCTGGAATACACACCCGAGGCCACCGTCGGCGACTACGTCGTCGTCCACGTCGGCTTCGCCATCACCACCGTCGACGAGACCGAGGCGGCCCGCACGCTCGCCGTACTGAGGGCGATGGCGGACGCCGTGGCGGGCGAACTGGGCGAACCACTGCCCACCGAAAACTCCACCGAGGAGGCAGGACGATGACCACCGTCTCACCCCGGCAGGGCCGGTCCACGCTCCCCTACGGGCCGACCGTTCGTCGAGGCGTCTCTGAGAAGCCCACCCCGGTCGAGGCCCGTCCCTCGCCGCTCACCCGGTACCACGCGCTGATCATCGGCATCGAGGGTGTGGTGACGGACACCGCGCGCATCCATGCCACCACCTGGCAACGAGCCTTCGACGCCTTCCTCCGGCAGGCCGAACACCTCCCGCGGCACGCCACCCGGCCCTTCGACCCGGACCGGGACTTCCGGCGGTTCTTCCAGGGACGCGCCCGCACCGAAGGGGTCCAGGCGTTCCTCACCGCGCGAGGCATTCCACCGCCGGAGGACGAAGGCACCTGGACACCGGAAAGCCGTACCGTCCGGACACTCGTCGCCCAGGAAGACCAACTCTTCGGCGCGTACATGCAATACAACGGTGTGCCCGTGTGGCCGGACAGCCTGCGGCTGGTGGACGGTCTGCACCGGCACGCGGTCCCCGTCGCCGCGGTGTCCGCCTCCCGCCACGCACACACCCTGCTGGCAGCGGCGGGTGTGCAGCACCGCTTCGACGCCGTGGCGGACGGGCGCGACCGGGTCCGTCTGCACCGCTCCGCCGGCCCCGACCCGACCCTGCTGATCGAGGCGGCCAGGCGGCTGCGGGCCATGCCCCTGCGGACCGCCGTGGTGGTGGCCGCGCCCGCCTGGGTGACGGCGGCCCGGCGAGGCGGCTTCGGCACCGTGATCGGCCTGGACCGGGCCGGCCGAGCGGAACACGCCGTCGCACTGTACGAGCGGGGTGCCGGTCATGTGGTGCGCGGGCTGGTCGAACTGCTGCCTGACAGCTGACGCAGGTCGCCAAGGTCCGTGGTCGGCCATGTCCGGCCACGGACCGAGCGGCCGTCGTCGCCTCCGCCAGGCCGAGCGGCCCGGACCGATCCCGTACGGCCCATGGGAAGCACTGCGTGATGCACGAGGTCCGGAAAGCAGGATCCGTCCCATCCGAGGAGCTGAGATGACGAGCACCGAACGGCCCGGAGAAAGCGTGCACGCGCTGCTGTCCGACGGCACCACGGTCTGCATACGCCCCGCCGGGCCCGAAGACCACGGACGGGTGCTGCGGATGTTCACCGGTATGTCCCCCGAGAACCTGCGGCTGCGGTTCTTCACCGTGGGTACGGACTCCGCCGTCAAGGCGGCTGACCGTATCTGTGCCACGCGGGCCCCGGACACACGGGCGCTGCTCGCCCTGGCGGGTGACGAGGTCATCGGCACGGCCGAGTTCCACCGCTCTCCCACCACCCCGGGTACGGCGGACATCGGCCTGGCCGTCGCCGACACCTGGCACGGCCACGGCATCGGCACTCTTCTCCTGGAGCACCTGAGCCATGCCGCCCGCGCCGCCGGTATCCGTTCCTTCACCGCCGACGCCCTCACCGAGAACCACCTCATGCTGAAAGTCATCTCCGACCTGGGCCTGCGCACCGCGCGGCGCTTCGACGGGCCGGAAGTGCACTGCACCATCGAACTCGCGGAAGACGAGCTGTATCTGAGCGCGGTGGACGAGCGGGGGCGCACCGCCGATGTGGCCAGCCTGGAGCCGCTCCTGCGCCCCGTTTCCGTCGTCGTGATCGGCGTCGGGCGGTCACCGTCCTCAGTCGGCCGTGCGCTGCTCACCAACATCCGCGCGCACGGCTTCACCGGGCAGCTCGCCGCCGTCAATCCGCACACCGACGCCATCGACGGCACCACGCCCTGCTACCCGTCGGTCGGGCAGTTGCCCTACGTGCCCGATCTCGCGGTCCTGGCGGTACCCGCCCCCGCCGTGCCCGATGTCGCCGAACAGTGCGGCAAACACGGCGTCAAGGCCCTGGTCGCCGTCACTTCCGGACTCGACGGCGGGCAGGCGGCGGGGCTGCTGGCGGCCTGCCGGCGCCACGGGATGCGGCTGGTGGGCCCCAACTGCCTGGGCCTGGCCAACACCGAGCAGGCCGTACGGCTCGACGCGACGTTCGCCGCTGCGCCGCCCCGCGCGGGCACCGCCGGAGTCGCCGTGCAGTCCGGCGGGGTGGGCATCGCGCTGCTCGGCGCGCTGTCCCGCCTCGGCATCGGCGTGTCCTCCTTCGTCTCCCTCGGCGACAAGTACGACGTCAGCGGCAACGACCTGCTGCAGTGGTGGGAGAGCGACGGCGTCACCGACCTGGCGCTGCTGCACCTGGAGTCGTTCGGCAACCCGCGCGCCTTCTCCCGTACCGCCCGCCGGGTGGCCCGCACCATGCCCGTCCTGACCGTCGACGCGGGCCGCTCGGAGGCCGGGCGCCGCGCCGCTGCCTCGCACACCGCCGCGATCGCCACTCCGACCATGACCCGCCGGGCCCTGTTCCACCAGGCCGGAGTCATCGCCACCGACAGCGTCGGCGACCTGGTCGCCACCGCGGCTCTGCTGCGCGCCCAGCCGCTGCCGGCCGGTGCGCGGGTCGCCGTGGTCAGCAACGCGGGCGGCGCGGCCGTCCTGGCCGCCGACGCCTGCGCGGAAGCCGGGCTGACGATCCCGGAGCTACCAGGGCCGCTCATCGCCGATCTGCTCGCGATCCTCCCGCACGGCGCCCGGGCCGCCAATCCGGTCGACACCACCGCCGCCGTCTCCGGAAAGCAACTGGCGGCCTGCCTGGACCTGCTGACCGGGCACGGCGCCGTGGATACCGTGCTCGTGGCGCTGGTTCCCACCGCTCTGGCCACTGCGACCGGGGACGACCCTGCGCGGGCCCTCGTCCCGCCGTCCGGGACGAGGGCCCGGCCGGTCGCAGCGGTCCTGCTCGACCAGGACGTACCCGTGCGCCTGCTGAGCGGGCCAGTGGCAGCCGTCCCAGCGTATGCCGAACCGTTGTCCGCCGCCCGGGCACTCGCCCACGCTGTCGCCTACGCCCACTGGCGCGCCGAGCCCCTGGGCACAGCCCCGGCCCTGCAAGGCGTCGACAGTGAAGCGGCCGCCGTACTCGTAGCGGGCTTCCTGAGCCGCAATCCCGAGGGTGGCTGGGCCGGGCCCCAGCTGTGCGGGGCGCTGCTGGACGCGTACGGCATCCCACAGTCGCCGTGGGAGTGGGCCGCCGACGCCGACGCGGCGGTGGCCGGCGCCGAACGGCTCGGGGGAGGCCGGATGGCACTGAAGGCGTACTGGCCCGGACTGCTGCACAAGACCGAGGTCGGAGCGCTGCGCCTGGACCTGGAAGGGCCCCAGCACATCCGTACCGCATACACGGAACTGGCCCGGAACTTCGCCGGTGTGATGACGGGAGCGGTGGTGCAGCCGATGGCCGCACGCGGCATCGAACTGGTCGCGGGCGTCGTCCAGGACCAGGTCTTCGGCCCGCTGGTGCTCTTCGGCCTCGGCGGCACCGCCACCGAAGTCCTGGCCGACCACGCCGCCCGCCTCGCGCCGCTCACCGACTGCGACGCCCACGACCTGATCACCGCGCCACGCTGCGCTCCCCTGCTGTTCGGCCACCGCACCGGCCGCGCCGTAGACCTCGGAGGACTCGAACAGCTCCTGCTGCGGCTGTCCCGCATGGCCTGCGACCTCCCGCAACTGGCCGAGGCCGACCTCAACCCCGTCCTCGCCCGGCCGGACGCGATCCTCCCGCTGGATGTTCGCATCCGGCTGCTTCCGCACACCGCGCAGGACCCGTACCTGCGCCGGCTGCGCGCCCGCTGAACCCTGCCGCGTCCAGGAGGCTGTGATGACCCGAGCACCGACCCCGTTCTCCGGCCGGGTGATCGTCGGATTCGACGGTTCCGACCACGCCGTACGGGCCCTCGACCGGGCCGCCGACGAGGCCGCGCGCCGCGGCACCTCGCTGGAGATCGTCTGCGGCTGGCCCTGGGGCAAGCACCCGCTGCCCGATTTCGGCGTCACCGACGACACCGGAAAACTCCTCTACAGCAGCGCCCGCCGCATGATGGATGCCGCGACCGAGCGGGTCCGCGACCGCGCCCCCCAGGTGGCCGTCAGCGAGTCGCTGACCACGGAGTCCGCGGCCCGCGCCCTGCTGCGCTGCGGACGCGACGCCGCGCTCACCGTCGTCGGCACCCGCGGGCACGGCGGCTTCGCCGGTCTGCTGCTCGGCTCGGTGAGCCTCCGCGTGGCGGCCCACTGCACCACACCACTGATGGTCGTACGCGGCGACAACGGGGACGAGCACCACCGGGTCCTCATCGGCCTCGAATCGGACGCGGACACCGACGCCCTCCACTTCGCCTTCCAGGAAGCCCAACGGCGCGCGTGCTCCCTGCGCGTACTGCACGCCTGGCAGTACCCGGCAGCCCCGCACGGGTCGCACGCCACGTCGTACCACCTGACCTGGGACGAACTGGAGCACCTGCGCAAAGGGGCCGAAGCGGTTGCCCAGTACGCCGTCGCGCCACTGCGCGAGACCTACCCGGACATCGATGTCCACACCGACACGGTCTGCCAGCAGCCCGGCAAGGCCCTCGTCGAGGCCAGCCGGAACGCCGATGTGATCGTGCTCGCCGCCCATCGGCGTCCGCGCCGGGTGGGGCTGCAACTGGGGCCGGTCACCCACGCGATGCTCCACCACGCGCACTGCCCGGTCGTCCTTGTACCTGTGGACTGAGCAGCGGAATCACCGTCCGCGAGAATCCTCGAAGCCGGAAGGAAGACCGAAGATGAAGCACCGGCTGATCGACCAGGTCATGAACCGCGACGTCGTCAAGACGCTCCCCAAGGCGTCGTTCAAGGAGGTCGCCGACCTGCTCGCACGGCACGCCATCAGCGGGGTACCCGTCGTGGACCGGGACGACCAGGTCCTGGGCGTCGTCTCGGAGACCGACCTGATGTACCGGCAGGCCGGTCAGGACGACGCACCGCGCCGGTGGTACGAACCGCGCCGCCGCTCCAAGAGCGCCCGCACCGCACGCGCCAAGGCAGGTGCCCGGACGGCCCGTGACCTGATGACCTCCCCTGCGGTCACGGTCGGCCCCCGCCAGACCGTCGCCGAGGCCGCCCGCACCATGGCTGCCCAGCATGTCGAACGCCTCCCGGTGATCGATGAGGAGGGGCGGCTGATGGGCATCGTGACCCGCAGTGACCTGCTCGCCGTCTTCCGCCGCCCTGACGAGGAGATCCGCGACGAGATCATCGAAGATGTCCTCGTTCGCACCCTGTGGCTGGCCCCGCACACCATCGGCGTGAGCGTCCAGGACGGCGTCGTCACCCTCACCGGCAAGCTTCAGCGCCGCAGCGAGGTCCCCATCGCCGTACGGCTGACCGGCCGCGTCGACGGCGTCGTCAGCGTCACCGACCACCTCGGCTACCAGGAGGACGACTCCCACCTGCGCCCCACCGAACAGGCCCTGCACGGCATCACCGAGGAATGGCTGCGGAAGATCTGACCTCTTCCGCGGCCCCGGATCTTCGGACGGAGCTGAACACCCATGACCGACAAGCACATTCTCGTCGCCTACGGAACCCAGAACGGCGGGACGGCGGGCATCGCCGAGGAGATCGCGGCGACACTGGAGAAAGACGGCATGCTGGCGGAGGCCCGCCCGGCGGCGGATGTCACCGACGTGACCGCCTACGACGCGGTCGTGCTGGGCGGCGGCCTGTACGCCGGCCGCTGGCACCGCGACGCCCGGCGCTTCGCCCGCAGGCTCAAGGTCCGACTGCGGGAGCGCCCGGTGTGGTGCTTCAGCAGCGGCCCGCTCGACGCCACCGCCACCCAGAAGGAGATCCCTCCGACCCGGGCGGTGCAGCGCGACATGTCCCGCATCGGAGCACGCGGCCACGCCACCTTCGGCGGCCGCCTCGACCCCGACCCCCAGGGCTGGCTCGCCCGCTCCATGGCCAAACGGGGCATGGCCCACGACTGGCGCGACTTCGAGCAGATCATCGGCTGGGCACACGACATCGCGGCTGAACTTCATCAGCAGCCGGGAGCCCGGGAGGCGGACGAGCGAAAGTGAACTCTCCGCCGGGCACCGCGGAACCGCCCGGCGCCCCAGTACCACCGCCACCAGTGCCGACACCCGCCATCAGGGGGATCTCGGCGGCGTACGTCACGGCCCTCATCACTGTGCTGAGCAGCCCGTCGCGGTGCTCGGCCGCCTCAGTGAGTACGGGCCGGTCGACCAGCCATGCATGGTGACTGGCGATCAGTTCGGCATCCGCGGCGAACAGGACCAGGCACAGCAGCAGCGCCGCGGCCGGGATGGCGATCAGCGCGGGACGGGATCGCCCGGTGGGGAGCTTGGTGGAGGAGAGCAACAGAGAACAACTCCCTATCGGTTGCGGCAGAAGGAAACGGCAGATGGGGTGAGGTCGAGGCGCTGGTCAGCGGTCCCGCCCCGCGCGGCGGGGTTCGATCACGTTGCACGCTGCCGGGGTGAGGCCGACACGGTCAGCAGGGCGTATCCGGGTATGCCGGCGATCCATCGCCGCGCTTCGGGGCCGAGGACGACCGCGGCTGTGGCGTAGACGTCGGCCCAGGTCAGGCGAGGGCCGGTGATGGTTGCGGACAGAGCTGCCGTGGCCGGGACTCCGGTGCGGGGGTCGATGATGTGACAGTCTCGTTCCGCCGTGCCCGAGGTGGCGACGGCCAGGTCACGGCCGGTCACGGTGGTCAGGAGGCGGCCGGGGCGGCGCGGGTCGGCGATGCCTATGCGCCAGGGGGTGCCGGGTGCTGCCTCGCCGCTGAGCTGGAGATCACCGCCGCCGTTCACGCAGGTGTTGGCCGCGCCGGCCGCGCGGAGAATCCGGGACGCTTCCTCGATGGCCCAGCCTTTGACCAGTCCCGAGGGGTCGAGTCGCCCTGCGGGGTACGCGGTGAAGCACCCGCGCGTACGGGTTGCCGCCTCGGCACACAGATCGAGGACATGGACGGCCGCCTCCGGGGCCCGGCCAGCCGTCATGGTGCCGCGGGCGAGGCGGCTGATGACGCTGTCGGGCCGGTAGGTCAAGAAGAGCCGGTCGACATGGTGGAGCCAGACGACGGCCTCACGCAGGGCGGCAGCGATGGCGGGCGTCGGCCGGTCGCGGATGTCGAAGGAGAAAACGGTGCCCATGACGTGCTCGATGTGGTGGAGGCCGGAGTGGCGGGGAGCTTGGGAAGCAGGCTCAGTGATTCTGTCCACGGGCCTGATCCAGGGCGCTCTGGAGGGACTGCCGGTATCCCTCACTGGTATAGGTGGCACCGGAGACCGCGTCGATACGGGTGCTCTGGGCACTCAGAGCTTCCTGCGTGAGCTGCGGTACGGCGTACCCGGCGATCTCCCGGTCCCGGCCGTTCCCGGAAGGCACCTGGAGGGCCTTGATCGCGGTGATCCGTCCGTGCTTGAGCGTGGCGGCGACCTGGACGGGGCCGTAGCGGGTGCCGATGGTGTCCCCGGTGAAGGTGGCGGTGGCACCGCCCCTCCCCGCCGGGGCGGTGGCGGAAGCCGTGCCGCCGGCCGGCGAGGGCGAGGTGCCCGCGGAGGGGGCGGCGTCCTGGTGCGGTTTCAGTGATAGCAGCAGGACGATGCCGGCGACGCTGGTGAGCGTGGTGACGGCGGCTCTGCGCACGGTGCCTCCTTGAGACGGAGTACGGATATCGGGGCGCCTTCAGGAGCCGGTACGGGCTCAGAAGGCGAAGGATTCGTGGTGGACGCGGCGTCGTGGTACGCCCGCGGCACGCAGCGCGGACCGGGCCGCGTCGGTCATGCCGGGCGGGCCGCACAGGTACACCTCCCGCTCCGCGAGGTCGGGCACCTGCTGGAGGAGGCCCGGCGCCGTGAGAGGGATCGCGTATCCGGGCGGGGCGGAGACCGAGTAGTGGACGCGGACGCCGCGGTGGGCTGCGATCGCGTCGAGTTCGCCGCGCAGGGCGAGGACCTGGGGCCGGTGGGCCCAGTAGATCAAGGCGGTGTCGCCGGGGAGCGTCTCGAAGAGGGCGCGCAGTGGGGTGATGCCGACACCGCCTGCGAGGAGAAGGGACTTGCCGGTGCGGGCGCGGGTGGCGGTGAGGCCGCCGTACGGGCCCTCGGCCCAGACTCGGGTGCCCGGTGCGAGCCCGGCGACGGCGGCGCTGTGGCGGCCGGCGGACTGCGCGACCGCGCGCCCGGCCTGTGCGTACTCTTCCTGACCGCCCGGGATGCGGTGGAGGACCGCATCCGGGCATCACGGCGGGCGGCGACGACTACGTGACCAAGCCCTTCAGCCTGGAGGAAGTGCTGGCCCGGCTGCGCGGGCTGCTGCGCCGGGCAGGCATGACGCAGGCGCCCAGCGATCACCGGCTGGTCTTCGCGGACCTGGTGATGGACGAGGAGGCCCGCGAGGTGAGCCGGGCGGGCCGGATCGTGGAGCTGTCCCGTACGGAGTTCGAGCTGCTGCGGTTCCTGATGCGCAACCCGCGCCGGGTGCTGTCGAAGGAGCAGATCCTCGACCGGGTCTGGTCCTACGACTTCGGCGGCCGGGCGCATGTCGTCGAGCTCTGCATCAGCTACCTCCGCAAGAAAATCGACGCGGGCCGGGAACCGCTGATTCACACCGTGCGGGGTGTGGGCTATGTACTGAAGCAGGCCCCCGGGCCGCCGGACACCGCACGGACCGGGCCGGACGACGACACCGGGCGCCGCGCCGGGCGGGAGCAGGCGTGAGTGCGCGGCGCCGCCTCCCCCGTCTTCGCCCGCCCCGTTCGCTGCGGTCCCGGCTGACCGCCGGGCTGGTGGTGCTCCTCGCGGTGGCGTGCCTGGCCGTGGGCGCGACCACCGTCATCTCCCTCGAACATTTCCTGCTGGGCCGTCTCGATCAGCAGCTGAGCGCGTCGGGCGGCCGCTTCGCCGCCAGCCTGGAGCACGGCGAACGCCCGGACGCGGACAACCGCCCCGACACCCGTGGCCCGGCGAACGGCACCTTCGGCGCCCGGCTGCTGGGCGGCCGCGTCACCCAGGCCGCCGTCGTACGCGACGACACCCCGGCGGCCGCGCCGCTGACGGAAGCCGACCGCCGGGCACTGGCCGCCGTACCCGTCGGCCAAGACGGCCGCACCATTCGGCTCAGCACCCTCAAGCCCTACCGGGTCACCGCCGTTTCCGGTGACGACGGCGACGTCCTGATCACCGGGCTGCCGCTGCACCCGGTCGAGGAGACGGTCCACCGGCTGGAGCTGGTGGAGGCGCTGGTCTTCGGCGCCGCCCTGGCCGCGACGGCGGTCGCGGGCACCCTGTGGGTACGCCTCTCCCTGCGCCCGCTGGACCGGGTCGCCACGACCGCCGCCGAGGTGACCCGCCTACCGTTGGCCAGCGGTCAGGTCGCGCTGCCCGCGCCGCTGCCCCCGAGCGACCCCGACACCGAGGTCGGCCAGGTCGCGACCGCCCTGAACCGGATGCTCGGCCACGTCGGCGACGCCCTCGACCGCCGTCACGCGAGCGAGGAGCGGTTGCGGCACTTCGCCGCCGACGCCAGCCACGAACTGCGCACCCCCCTCGCCACCGTCCGCGCGCACACTGAACTCGCCCTGCGGCACAAGGGCCCACTCCCGCCTGACGTCCAACACGCTTGGAAACGCATCCAGTCCGAACCACAGCGCATGTCAGGGCTGGTCGACGACCTGTTGCTGCTCGCCCGGCTCGATGCGGGCCGCCCGCTGGCCCGCGAACCGGTCGACCTGACCCGGCTCTCGCTCGACGCCGTCGACGACGCCCGCGCCGTCTCCCGCGACCACCGCTGGCTGCTGGACCTGCCACCCGAACCCGTTTACGTCGTGGGCGACGCCCACCGCCTCCACCAGGTCATCACCAACCTGCTCGCCAACGCCCGCCTCCACACCCCCGCGGGCACCGAGACAACCCTGGCCATCGCCCCGCCCCCGGACGGCGGGGAAACCCAGCTCACCGTCACCGACAACGGCCCCGGCATCCCGGAAGCCCTCCAGCCCGAGGTCTTCGACCGTTTCACCCGCGCCGACCACAGCCGCTCCCGCACCGCCGGCGGCACCGGCCTCGGCCTGGCCATCGTCCACGCCGTCACCACCGCGCACGGCGGCTCCGTCGAGGTCACCAACCGCCCCGGTCGCACCTGCTTCCGACTCCATCTGCCCTCCGCGTCCATGCTGCACCGGTCGGCGGAGTGAGCGGGCCCACGGTCCTCATCTCGATCATGTGCGTCAGAGATGCCGCCGATCACACACCGGATCCGATCGGGTGAAGGCCGTGAAAGTGACAGCAGTATGCGTTCAGATCTCCCTCGGCTTGTCGTGGCCAAGGAGCTGGTCGGTCCAGGGCCGTAATCCGGCGCACGGGCGACGGGCGCCATGTGGACGAGCGTGTGCCCTCCAGCGGTGGGAACGCGATTGATGGTTCCTAACGCCTTCCGGCGCGCTCGGCTCACCACCGTCCCAGGTGAGAACGGAGGTGGCGCAAGCTGGTCAGTGATCGGGCGGTCCGACCGCAGGCGCAGGAGGTGGGCCTGATCAGTCGTGCGGCACGACGGCAACCGGGCAGCCGACGTAATGGATCACCGCGTGCGCAACCGGTCCCAGATGTGCGCCAACCGGGGAACTCCGCTTACGGCGCCCGACCACCAGCAGCCCCGCGTCCGCGGTGAGCGCGATCAGGTTCCGGGCGGGCTTACCCGTCCGCAGCACCTCGGTGACGCTCTGCCCGGGATACTTCTCCCGCCACGGTCGCAACGCCGCGGTGAGCGCGCGGCGCACCCGCTCCTCGCATTCCGCTCCGGTGTCCCTTTCGCGCGGGGCGCTCAGCTGATCAGCGTGCGAGGACGGCGCGTCCCAGGTGTGCACGACATACAGCGGTGCCTCGCGGCGGGCAGCGGCATCGAAGGCGAACTCCGCCACCGGGTCGCACGAGCTGCTGGCATCCAGGCCCAGCACCACCGCGCGGTACGGCGCACCGGAAGCGGTGAACCCGTTCGCATCGGGCACCCGTTCGTCGTCCGCGCCGTACCCGGCCCTGACCAGAACGACCGGCCGGTCCGCGTGGGCCACTGCGGACAGTGCCACCGACCCGACCAGGAACCCGGTCACTCCGCCCAGCCCCCGGGAACCGAGTACCAGCAGTTCGGCTTCCCGCCCCGCCGCCGCCATGGCAGCCAGCGGCGGTTCGGCCACCAGGTCGGCCACGATCGGCAGTCCCGGATGGCGCAGGCCCAGGTCGTTCTCCGCCGAGCTCAGGATGCGGCGCGCCCAGTGCCTCGGCACCGCCAGCTCGGGGAGCACCGGTTCGCTCAGGCCGGTATCCCGGTCCGGGTCCGTCAGTCCTTCCCAGGCGTGGACCAGGCGCAGGGTCAGCCCGCGGCGCCGGGCCTCCCTGGCGGCCCAGTCGGCGGCCGCCAGACTTTCGCGGGAACCATCCAGTCCGACGGTTATGTGACCGATCATGGGAACGTCCCTCCAGCTCGGGCAGACTTGTCCGCACTCAGAGCATTCCTCCGGACGGACCGGGCCGCTTGGGGCCGCACGGGCCACGTCGAGGGCCCGTCGGCCTGTCGCCGCGCGTCAGCGTCCGGAGTCGGACAGGGAGAACTCGTGCGTGGCGCCGGGCGGCACCGTCACCGCGCGGCCGGCGCACACCACTGGGATCGGACGTTCCGCGGAGTCCGGTACGGACACCCGCAGGCGGTCGGCCGTGATGCGTACACCGACGTCCCAGTGATTCCGGTAGCGCAGCCGGTAGCCGAAGGTGGACAGTTCCGGGAGGGGCGCGGGGTCGAACCTCAGCGCCTCGTCGCGGGTCTCCAGGCCGGCCAGGCCGCGCTGGACGAGGTCGAGGGTGCCCGCCATGGCGCCGAGGTGGATGCCCTCGACGGTGGTGCCGCCCTGAATGTCGGCCACGTCCCCGCACAGCGCCTCCAGGCAGTGCTGCCAGGCGTCGCCGCGCCGGGCGCGAGCCAGCACCCAGCCGTGCACCAGCCCGCTGAGGGTCGATCCGTGGCTGGTACGCCGCAGGTAGTAATCGACCGTCGCCCGCCACGTCTCGTCGTCCATCGAACAGCCGAGCAGCCGGAACACTTCCGCCAGCTCGGCGGGCGAGAAGAGGTAGCCGAGCATCAGCACATCGGCCTGCTTGTAAACCTGGTAGCGGTTGGGGCTGTCCCCTTCGCCCTCCAGGATGCGGTCCAGCCGCCGGATGTCGCCGTACCGCTTCCGATAGCCCTCCCAGTCCAGCTCGGCGAGATCGCCGTAACCCTCGAACTGGCTGACCACCCCCGCGTGGAACGGAACGCGCAGCCCCCGGGAGACCTCCTCCCAGTGGTCGAGTTCCACGGCGTCGAGGCCGAGCTGTCCGAAGAGGCCGGCGCGCCGGGGAACGGGCAGCGTACGGGCCAGCTCCAGGGCACGTCGCAGCACCCAGGCTGCGGTGACGTTGGTGTACGCGTTGTCGTCCAGGCCGGGGGTGCCGGCGTCCGGGTACGCGTCGTGGTATTCGTCCGGGCCGACGACACCCTTGATCCGGTACCGGTCCGTCCCCGGGTCGTGAACGGCAGTATCCGCCCAGAAGCGGGCGATCTGCATCACCACTTCCGCGCCCTTGGTGTGCAGGTATTCGGTGTCGCCACTGGCTTCGCAGTAGCGCCACACGTTGTAGGCGACGGCCGAACCCACGTGGTGCTGGAGGCGGGTCCGGTCGGGCAGCCAATGCCCCGACCGCGGGTTCAGGTGCAGGGTCTGGGTCTCCTCCCGGCCGTCGCTGCCGCTCTGCCACGGGTACATGGCCCCGCTGTGGCCCGCGTCCTCGGCAGCGTGGCACGCCCGCCTGAGTCGCCGGTGGCGGTAGTTCAGCAGACCGCGGGAGACCTCCGGGAAGTGCAGGTTCAGGTACGGCAGGACGAACAGCTCGTCCCAGAAGACGTGCCCGCGGTACGCCTCGCCGTGCAACCCCCGGGCGGGCACGCCCACGTCCAGCTCGGCCGTGTGCGGGGAGAGGGTCTGGAGCAGGTGGAACAGGTGCAGGCGCAGGATGCGGCCGGCCTCGCCGGGGACGTCCAGGTCGGCCCGCCGCCACAGCCGGTCCCAGGCCGCGGTGTGCGAGGCGAGCAGTTCCCCGTAAGCCGGGGCCCGTGCCACATCGTCGATGGCGGCCAGCGACGGATCACTGATCGCCGGGTCACGGGAGGTGTGCAGGGCCACGACCTTCTCGACCACGCTCGTCTCCCCGTCCGTGAGGGGGATCCGCAGCCGGTGGGCGGCGCTGAAGGAGCCCAGGACGGTCCTGCTCTCCACGGCCCGGCCCGCCGTGACGCGGGTGCGCGCCGCGCAGGCGATGCGGATGTCGGAGGTGGAAGTGCGGCAACGCAGCCACAATGTCGCCGGGTCCACGGCTCCGGTGTGCATACGGGTCAGATGCTGCCCGGCGAGTGCGCGGTAACGGTCGACGCCCGCGTTGCGGATGTCACCGTCGAGTGCGGACTCCACCTCCAGCTCCCCCGACCAGCCGTCGGACGTGAACTCCGTGCGCAGCGTCGCCAGATGCGGGTCGGCCATGTGGACCAGCCGGTGCTGGACGACCACCAGGCTTCGCCGGCCGGACGTATGGACGCGCATACGCCGGATCAGCGTCCCGGCCCGCAGGTCGAGTGTCTGCCGGTACTCCAGCGGATACCCCTCGTCGGGGGTGAACCACCGTGCGGCGGCACCGCCTTCCCCGGGGATGCGGAAGCGCAGCGGCAGCCAGTTCGGCAGGTTGACCAGATCCTCGTTCTCCACCTGCCGCCCGGCCACCTTCGACAGCAGCCGGTTGTAGCAGCCGGCGGCGTACGTGCCGGGGTAGTGGTGCTCACCGACCCGCGCCTCCGGAGCGGCCCCCCGGGTGGCGAAGTATCCGTTGCCGAGGGTGCACAACGCCTCCCGCAGCCGCTCCTGTGCCGGCTCGTACCCTTCGTACTCCCAGGCCCACTCCCCTGCCGGCCGGACCGATCCGCACACCCCGCCGCCCCGTTCGGCGCAGGCCCTCGGTCCTACGGCCCTCTCATCCGAGCGGGAGCCCACGGCCTTCCCCATCCCCGTCACAGCCGCGCGCCGACATACTCGGTGAGATCCAGCAAACGGTTGCTGTACCCCCACTCGTTGTCGTACCAGCCGAACACCTTCGCCAGGTCCCCGTGCGCCTGCGTCAGCCCCGCGTCCACCACACACGACGCCGGATCACCGATGACGTCACGCGAGACGATCGGCGCACGGCACACCCGGAGCACCTTCCCTAGCGGCCCGTCCGCGGCCCGGCCGAATGCCTCGTTGATCTCCTCCGCGGTGACCTCCCGGCCGAGAACCACCGTCAGATCGGTCAGCGAACCGTCCTCCACCGGCACCCGCACCGCCAGACCGTCCAGCGCACCGTCCAGCTCCGGCAGTACGAGCCCCACCGCCCGGGCCGCTCCCGTGCTGGTGGGGATGATGCTCACGGCGGCGGACCGGGCGCGGCGCAGATCCTTGTGCGGCCCGTCGAGCAGCGCCTGGTCGTTGGTGTAGCCGTGGATCGTGGTCATCAGCCCCTTGCGCACGCCGAAGCTCTCGTGCAACACCTTGACCATCGGCACCACGCAGTTGGTGGTGCACGACGCGCAGGAGACCACGTGGTGACGGCCCTGGTCGTAATCCGCTTCGTTGACCCCCATCACCACCGTCGCATCGGCGTCCTTGCCCGGCGCCGACAGGAGCACCTTCCGTGCACCGCCCTTGAGGTGCAGCGCGGCGGCCTCCCGGGCCCGGAAACGGCCGGTCGACTCAATGACCACCTCCGCCCCCGCCCCGGCCCAGTCGAGATCCGCCGGGTCACGCTCCGAGCACACCTTTATGCGCCGTCCGGCAACGACCAGCTCGCCTTCCTCCGCCCCGACCTCCTGGCCGAACCTGCCGTACGTCGAGTCGTACTCCAGCAGATGCGCCAACGTGCCGGCCGGCGCGATGTCGTTGACCGCCACCACCTCCACCGGCGTCCCCTGCTGCCCCGCCCGCTCCAGTACACACCGCAGATAGTTCCGCCCGATCCGCCCGAAGCCGTTGATGCCCACCCGTACGGCCATGACCTGATCCGCCTCCTGGCTCACTGCCGGGGTATGACCGCCGCCAGCCGATGGCGACAGCTTGCGCTTCCCTCCAGCATCCCGAGTCGTGACACGACGAGCACGAGGCCGAACGGCCCCTCGTCAACCGGCTCGCCCGCGCCGAGCCGGTGATCAGCGTGGTCCGCGCATCCTCCCCCGCCGACGCCGTACGCGACCGGGTCCTCACCGCGTGGGCCGTCCTACTGGGCGTGACCGTGGTCGCGTTGGCCGTCGCGGTGCTCGTCGCCCGCCGTCAGGCCCGGGCGCCGGCCGCCCCGCTGGAGGCTCTCTCGCGGCACTGCCGGGCCGTCGCCAACGGCGATCTGAACGCGCGGGCCGCGGTCGGCGACATCGCGGAGATCGACCAGGTGGCCCGTACCCACAACACTTTGCTGCACCGCCTGACCGAATTCTGCGCCACCAGGCCGGCTTCACCGCCAACGTCTCGCACCAGCTGCGCACCCGCTCACCGGACTACAGCTGACCCTGGAGGCAGGGCTCGCCCAGGACGACGCCCGCCCGGCTCTGCAGGAAGCGCTCGCCGGTACCCACCGCCTGAACCACACCGTCGAGGAACTCCTGCGTCTCGCCCGCACCGACGGCACGTCCCGGGCTCCGCTGCTCGACCGGCCGGTGGCGCGACTTCTCCAAGACACACAGGAGCGGTCGCGCGGCCTGTTCGCCCGGCACGGCAGACGGCTGGAGCTCACCGATGGCCAGGACTCCGGCGACGTACAGATTCCTGGCGACCCTGTGGCGGAGATCCTGGGCGTCCTGCTCGACCACGCCCGCGTGCACGGACGCGGCACTGTCCGGCTCACGGTCCGCGACCTCGGCGACGCCCTGGCCTTCGACGTGACCGACGAAGGCCAGGTGGCGGGGGATCCGGCACGCCTCTTCGAGCGCGGCCGCAGCGCGGGCGAGGGCAGCGGGGTCGGTCTGGCCCTGGCCCGCGACCTGGCGACAGGGCTGGGCGGCAGGCTCTCGGCCACGCACGCCCGTCCCGCCACCTTCACGCTGCTGGTCCCGTCCGGTGTGCACCGCGCCGAAGAACCTGGCCCATCCGGCGCGCCCCGGTGACGGCGGCCGCTCAGTGGCCGGCTTCGCCCTGGGCGACCTCGATGTCCTGGTGGACGCGGAGGGCAACGCTCGCCGCGGTGGCGCAGGAGGCCAGCGCGCAGACAGCCAGCAGGACGGCACCCCAGGACGTGGCCCGCGGGGGCCGGATGCCGGAGGAAAGGAGGGCGGCCATCCGCTGCGGCACGGGGCCGGTGGTGCTCACATAAACTGGCGTTCCACCCCCTTCTGGAAATCGTTTGTGACAAGGTCCGGGGCATGACGGGCCTTCAAGAACCTTCCCCGGCCGACGCGGATGATGTCGAGCGCCATCCCTGCCCCCGGTGCGCGGCCGAGCCCGGCTCGCCGTGCCGCTCGCGCGGCGGGGCGGTCGCCGGGATCTACCACACCGGCCGGTACAAGAAGGTGCCCCGGCTCGCCAAGAGGCTCCGGATGCCGACCCCGGCCGACCGGGGACCGGGGCAGCCGTGGCGGCCCGGCACCCCGCCGCCCGCGCTCCTCGCCGACGACACCCCGAGCGCCGCGCATCGGTTACGCGAGGTGCTCGACCCTCACCCAGGAACTCCAGTCCCAGCTCGACGCGCTCGCCGGGCGCGGCATCCCCCGGGACAAAATCTTCAGCGAGAAGATCAGCACCCGGGTGCGGGTGCGCCCGCAGTTCGAGGCCGCGCTCCAGGCCGCCCGCAACATCAAGGCCCACGCCCCGCACTGCCGCGTCATCCTCACCGTGTACGAGATGAAGCGCCTGGGCCGCGACGCCGCCGAACTCACCGCGCTCGCCGACCACCTGGCCGCCCACGGCCTGGTGCTGGAGATGCTCGCTGGCCCCCTGGCGGGGACGTACGACCCGAGCGGGCACGGCAGGCTGCTGTTCGCCTTCTTCGCCGCGATGGCCGAGACCGAGCGGGAGAACATCCGCGAGTCCACCCTCGAAGGGCTCGACGCTGCGGCACGCAAGGGCAAGCACGGCGGACACCCGCCCGTCATCACGGAGGACATGCTGCGCACCGTGCTCCGGCGCCGCGCGAACGGCGAGTCGGTCGAGCAGATCCAGCCCGACCTGATCATCCCCACCGGCAAACGCAAGGGCCAGGCCCCCAGCGTCGCCAGCATCTACCGCGCGCTCGCCGAGCACGAGAAGAAGCAGGCATACCCCGAGGCCGTCGAGCAGGCCCACGCCGAATTCGCAGGCAGCCAGGGCGACGATGTTCCCGGCCCTCGTTCCGCGCATCCTGACCGAGCGTCACTCTGACTACAGAGAGCTACTTGCCACTTCGCCGTAGCTTCGGGAGTACAGGGCCGACCTCGGCGCGCTGCTCGTTTCAAGGTGAATGCGTCGAGATAACCACCGCCCCGGGTGCTATTCGCGTCCGGGACTCCGTGGCCCCGAAGGATCCCCAGCTCGCCTTCGGGGCCGGCGCCTGGGCCGCGTTTCTTCCGTACGCGTGTGACGACGGCGCCACCCCGGGGTGAGCGGGCAACACGCCAACCCCAGCAGCGCGGCGGACGAATGACCGATGTCGGTGAAAGTGAGGTTGTGAAGAGGGGGATCGCGTAGAAGACGAGGACGCCTGCGGCGTAGGCGTAGCGGAGGGGGTGCCAGGGGAGGCGGTACGTCAGGACGGCGACGACGCCGGCCAGCGCGTAGCTGACTCCGACGTCCAGCGTGTCGACGGCGGAGTGCGGCGCCGCGCCCGTATGGATGGCGAGGGAGAGGATGCCTTCGCTCAGGTACGTGGCGCCGATGTGGGTGACGCCCAGGACCGCGAGCCAGCGGTAGGTGCCGAGCCAGCGTTCGGCCGGGACGTGAAAGATGTTGTAGAGGACGAAGTAGTAGAGCCAGTTGCCGCCGCCGAGCCAGAGTGCGCTGGTGAGGAGTACTCGGCCGGGTGAGTGCAACAGGTTGTTGATGTTGGTGGAGCGGCGTTGCAGGACGTGGTCCAGCGTGTCGGGCGTCAGATGGTGCATGATCACCGACGTCACGAAGAGGATCGCGAGCCAGATGAACGTGCCGGGGGCCCGGCAAACGTACGACCGGACCGCGCGGACCAGGGCGGCCGGGCGGAGCGCATCCTTCATGGCGCATGTATACGTCACGGCGCGCGGTGCACCGTACCGCGTGGAACTCATAAGGCGCATGTGGCGCAGAACACAGACTTGGCCGAAGTGACCGGGGAGGCCGCCCGCGTGACGCAACTGGCACGGCCGCTGCCTGGAAGCGGCTGTACGGCCTTCGACGGTTCGTGTATCGGCACCTGCTGCTGTTCCCGGACGGAGTGCGGGCGCACCGCGCGCAGCGTGTCGACCCGGTGGGCGAAGAGGATTCGGTAGTCGGCCGCACGGACGGTGCAGCCGCTGGTGCGGGTCATCCCGCCCATCCGCTCCCGCCGCGGGCCCCGTCGCGACGACCGGCCAAGCTCCACGCGGACAAGGGTTATGACTACGACCACCTGCGGAAATGGCTCCGTGAACGCGGCATCCGCCACCGCATCGCCCGCAAGGACATCGAGTCCTCCAAGCGCCTGGGCCGCCACCGCTGAGGGGTCGAGAGAACCGTCTCCTGGCTGACCGGGTGCCATCGCCTGCACCGCCGCTACGAGCGCAAGGGCCGAGCACTTCCTCGCCTTCGTCGGCATCGCCGCAGCACTTATCAGCTACCGCCAGCTCACCAACTCAAACAACGTCTTACGACGTCGACTTCGCCGATCTGTACTCCGATCACGGCCGTCCGGCGGTCTCTCCAGCGCGCTTGGCGGTGGTGTCGCTGCTGCAGTTCGTCGAGGGGCTGCCAGGCCAGCAGGCGGCCCATGCGGCCAAGGCCCGTCTGGACTGGGGTATGCGCTCGGCCTGGAGCTGGCCTACACCGGGTTCGACTTCGCACTGCTCAGCGACTTCCGCGCCCGCTTGGCCCAGGACGATCACGGGCAGGTGGTCTTCGACTCGCTCCTGGTCCCAGCCCGCCGCAAGGAATTGCTCGACGGCGGACACCAGCGCTCGGACTCCACCTATGTCTTGGCCGCGGCCCGGGACCTGAGCCGCCTGGAGTCCATCGTCGAGGCCCTGCAGGCGGCGCTGAACGCGGTGACGGCCTGCGCCGGCCCCTGGCTGGCGGCACTGGCCCGACCGCAGCGGTTCGACCGGTACGCGGTCCGGCCCGAGGAGTCCCACTACCCCAAGCGGCACACCGCCCGAGTCGGTCCTCCCCGCAGGTGCGGGGGTGCTTCGCGCCGCACCCGGGCCACCGTGCGCGGGCTGTTGTCCTCCCCGCAGGTGCGGGGGGCTTCGCCGACTTTTGGTTCGAGCGAAGCAAGGTCGCAACCGGGTGTGCCATCGTTCAGCCGCAGACAGAGGCAATGCGGCCCCGTGTCGGCGCTCACGCGGCCGTGAGCACAGCTCACAGGGAGGCCAGGAACCGCAGCAGCGCCTCTTCGAGCTCGCGCGGCCGTTCGTGCTGGAGCCAGTGCCCGCAGCCGGGCAGCGCCACCGTCTCCCGCAGATCGGAGAGCGAGCGGGGCAGCGCGTCGATGAGTTCGCCGACGTGGTGTGCGAACGAATCCGCTTGACCGTAGACGAACATCGCGGGCACGTGAACGCGCGCCCCGTGCCACGGGGCCATCAGCTGCCAGCTCGGCTCGATCGCGCGGTAGAGGTTGAGGCCGCCCGTGAAGCCGGTACGTGCGAACGTCGCGGTGAACGCGTCGAGTTCGGCCTGGCCGAACCAGGACGGCGGCGTTCGCGGGTCGGGGTGCGCGTCGAGCCAACGGCCGCCCGGCGCGAGCACCGGGTTCCACGGCTGTGCCGCGTCTCCCGAGCCGGAATGCAGCACACCGCGGAGGGTGGCGGCGACGTCCCGGGAGAGCTCGGCCTCGGCCGGTCCCGGGCGCTGGAAGTACTGGATGTAGTGTCGGTCTCCGAACTTCTCCCTGAGCAGTGCGAGCAGACTGCGCTCGCCGCGCGGCGCGTAGGGCACGCTCATGCCGCACACGCCGCGCACCCGGTCGGGCCGCAGCAGCGCCGTCGTCCAGGCGGCCATCGCGCCCCAGTCGTGCCCCACGAGCACGGCACGCTCCTCGCCGAGCGCATCGAGCAGTCCGATCACGTCGCCCGCGAGGTGAAGCTGCGTGTACTGGCCTATTTCTGGCGGATGGTCGGACCTTCCGAAGCCGCGGAGGTCGGGGGCCACGGCGCGGTATCCGGCCGCGGCGAGTACGCCGAGCTGGCGCCGCCAGGCGCGGGAGTAGCTGAGGAAGCCGTGCAGCAGCACGACGAGAGGGCCGCTGCCCTGCTCCGTGATGTGCAGGCGGATGCCGTTCACGGTGACGTGGCGGTGTTCCGGTGCGGTAGTCATGACCATGAGCAGGACAATAAGCAGGAAACTCTCTCGGGGTAAGGACGTACCTTGACGTAAGCTCCGGAGATGAACGTCGGACTCCAGCTCAGTACCCCTCCCGCTGACGAGGAGGGTGACGCATTCAACGGCGCCTGCCAGGGCCGCGTCGTCTTCGACCACCTCACCAGCCGCTGGGGCGTGCTGATCATCGCCGCGCTGCAATCAGCCCCGCTGCGTTTCTCCGGACTCCACGCGAGGATCGGCGGAATCAGCGAGAAGATGCTCTCCCAGACGCTCCGCACCCTCGTCAGGGACGGCCTCGTCGAACGGACGGTGACCCCGGCCGCACCACCCCAGGTCAGCTACGCGCTCACCCCGCTCGGCGACAGTGCCGCCGGGCCGCTGCTGGAGGTGCTCGACTGGATACACGCGCACACCACCGACGTCGTCGCCGCCCAACACCGCCACGATCACCACGACTACGCGATGCGGTGAAGTGCGCTACTGGTCTCTCACCGTTGGCCCTCGGAGGGCCTCCCTGTTGCCGCCGGCTCCACAGCAGCCGCCGAGCCGCCGCACCCGGCAGCGGCGGGACTCGACGGCGACGGCGACGCTGCCCGTCGTAACCGAACGGGAGTTCCGGAAGCGTTTCGATCGAAATGCCTTCCTGGGCCATGACAAGCAGGACTTGCCTGACTCGCCTGCCGTCAGATCTGCTGTCTGACCTGCGCGAAGTACCGTCGTCCACTAGATAACGGTGGTGGTCGGCTGCTGTGGCTGCGGTCCGTCGGCGATGGTGCGAGCGGGCTTCGGCGGCCCGGGAAAAGGTGGCCAGCCGAGCGAGGTTCTTGGGTGTGTACCGCCACGTCGCGGGATCGGTCGTACGGCCCTCCAGGTACTCCTCAGGCATCGCGGCCTGCTGATGGAGGTGCACAGCGGCGGCCCGCTGCGCCGGGGTGAGCGTGGCATCCCGGTCCACGTGGTCGACGACGTGCGGCGCGGCCGCCGCCTGGTCGTAGGTGTGGTCGCCGGTGCGCACGGTGGCCGATGTGCTTGCAGGCGGGGCGCCGTCCCGCACGCCGACGTCCCGTTCAAGGAGTACGTCGACCAGTGGGTCCACCTGGCGAAGCACGACGGCACGTACACGAAGTACGAGGACGCGTGGGTGGGAAGGCGAGGGGCAGTACTGGCGTGAGGCCACCCTTCGGGGCGGGCCGTCAGTGGCATCACCGGGCCGCGCGGCTCGGCCGGTAGTCGCTGTATCCCTCCGCGCCGTGCGTGTAGAGCAGCGCGGGGTCGTGGGCGGCCAGCGGAGTGCCGGTGGCGAAGCGATGGGGAAGGTCGGGGTTGGCGAGGAAGGCCCGGCCGTACGAGACCAAGTCGGCGCGGCGGGAGTCCAGGAGGGCCTGGCCCGCCTCCCGGGTCGTCGCGGCCCCGTTCTCGCCGACGTTGGCGACGAGGGTGCCGGGCCAGTGGGGCCGCAGGTCGGCCAGCGCCCGGTAGGCCGGGGTGCTCTCGGTGAGGTGGAGGTAGGCCAGGCCCAGGGGAGCGAGGCGGTCCAGAAGGGCGCGGTACACGGGGGCGGGGTCCGCTTCCGCCATGCCGAACTGCGGGTTGCCGGGGGACAGGCGCAGCGCGGTGCGGCGGGCGCCGACCGCGTCGGCCACGGCGCGCACGACCTCGACGGGGAAGCGGATACGGCCGGTGACGTCGCCGCCGTACGCGTCCTGGCGGAGGTTGGTGTTGTCGGCGAGGAACTGGTGGAGCAGATAGCTGTTCGCGCCGTGGATCTCGACGCCGTCGAACCCGGCGCGGATCGCGTTGCGGGCACCGTCGGCGAAGTCCCGTACCGCCGTGCGGATGTCGTCGTGCGTCATGACACGGGGGACCACGGGGTCCTGCTTCCCGGCGGGGGTGTGCTGGGCCTGCGGTACGGGCACCGCGGACGGTCCGGCCGGGTGGCCGCCGTCGATGCGCCCCAGCGGGTGGCCGATGCGTCCGGCGTGCATCAGCTGGGCGAAGATGCGGCCGCCCGCGGCGTGCACGGCGTCGGTGACCCGGCGCCAGCCGGTGACCTGCCGGTCGGTGGCCAGGCCGGGGACGCGCCAGCCGCTCTGGCCGCGGAAGGAGGGCCAGATGCCCTCGGTGACGATGAGGCCGGCCGAGGCGCGCTGCGCGTAGTAGTCGGCGACGAAGGGGAGCGGCACGCTGTCCTCGTCGGCGCGGAAGCGGGTCATCGGGGCCATGACGATGCGGTTGGGCGTGCTCAGGGTGGCAGAGGCGTAGGGGGAGAGAAGGGACGGCGGGGCGTCGACGGCCGGTGCGGAAGGGGCCTGCGGGGCGAGCGTGGTGTGCGTCATAGCAGGACGGTAGAAGGTGACACTAGTGTCAGATTCAAGCCCGGCAGGTGGGTCCGGCGGGGACCGGGGCCGGGAGAAGCGGGGGAGGGACCGGTGCGTATAGGAGAGCTGGCACGGCGTACGGGAGTGAGCGAGCGCTCGCTGCGTTATTACGAGAAGCAGGGGCTGCTGGCGGCGGAGCGGACGGCCGGCGGGCACCGTGAATTCCCCGAAGCCTGTGTGGACCGGGTGATCCGCATTCAGGAGCTGTTCGCGGCCGGGCTGTGCAGCGCGAAGATCGTACAGCTGCTGCCCTGTATGCGGGAGTACGGCGGCTCGGCGACCGCCTCCGCCGCGCTGGCCGAGGATCTGACGGTGGAACGCAACCGTATCAACGCGATGATCGGTGATCTGCTGCGTTCACGGGAGGTGCTGGACGAGGTAATCGCGGAAGCGCGCACGGACGGGGGCCGGGCCACGGTATAACGGGCCGATCGCCGGATCCCTGCACGGTTTCCACAGCGTGAAGAGCACCAAGTTCCGGAACTGAGCAGGCGCCGGACGCACCGGGAGCCGGACGACAGCGCATACGGCGGCCCCACCTCTGTGGTGGGACCGCCGCATGCCGTTCACCGACGTCTGCCGGAGCTCTGGCCGTGGCCCGGCTGAGGCGGGCGCTGTGGGTGCTCGTCTTCTGGACGAGGCGTACGGAATGTGTCATCGCCGTGGTCGTCCTGACGGAGCCGCTGCCGGAATGCGTCCCCGACCGCGGCGAACGCCTCGCCCGCCCGCTGGATCTGACGCAGTTGCTCGGCGGTCAGCTTGTTCCTTAACCACGGATCTGATCGTTCGGTGACTCTCCGGAGTGGTTGCCGGGTAGGTGGTCCGTCCTCCTCGTGGTCCTGAAGGCTGACTCATCAGGTACGGAGGTTCGTGATGGAGGCCATGGGGATGAGTGGGCTGGTGCGGGCTGACGGACGAGAGGCGCTCGCGGAACTGCCGCGTTTCCGGACGGCTTTCTACGGGTGTCTGTCCGCGCGGGCGGATGCGTTCTTCGAGCTGACCGACGCGCTGCTGTGTGCGGACGGCCCGCCCCAGGACGCCGGTGGAGCTGTCGCTGTTGGCCGAGCACCAGCGCGGCTACGGCTCGCTGTACGGCGCCCTGAACCATGGCCAGCACGACACGAATCCCCTGCGTGACCTGCTGGCTTCCCTGCCGATGCCGCGCTTCGGCGCTCGCATCGTGCTCGCCGTCGACCGAGTTCGGCAAACGCACCCGCGCCTACCGGTCGCAGACCAGCGGCAAAGTCGAATGCTTCAACCGCACCCTGCTCGACGAGTGGGCCAACCTCCGGCCCTACGCCAGCAACGAAGAACGCACCGCGACCCTGGACGACTTCCTGCACACCGACAACTACCATCGCTGCCACACCGCACTCGGAGGCCAGCCACCCATCACCCGCGTGAACAACCCTGCGGGTCAATACACCTAGTGGGCAGCGCCGCACTCATCGGCTTCGTGCAGGAGACTTACCCAGCGCCTGGTGTGCTGATCCTGACGGGTACGGTCTACATATGTGCCGGCGCCTCGGCCGGATGGCTCGTCGAACTCTGGCCGCATCCCGTGGCGTTGAAAGGGTTCCCAATGGAGGTGCCAACCCGGCGCGGTGACTACCCGTGAGCGAATCAGTCGAGCGTGACGGGCGCTGGCGTCGCAATCTCGAAGGTGCTGCCGTTGCGGATATGGGCCCACAGGACGTTCAGGCGGCGCCTGGCGAGAGCGATGACGGCCTGGGTGTTGGCCCTTGCCCTCGGCTCGCTTGTGCTCGTAGAAGGCTCTGGAGACGGGGCAGCTGCGGGCGGCGACCATGGCGAACATGTAGCAGACCCGCATCAGGCGTCGGCAGTAGCGTCGTGGGCGACGCATGTTGCCGCTGATGCGTCCGGAACCCTTCGGAACGGGAGCCAGGCCGACGACGCCGGCGAGGCGGTTGGCGCTGCCGAAGACGCTGAGGTCGCCGCCGGTGTGGGCGACGAACTCGGCGCCCAGAACAGGGCCGATGCCGGGCATGCTCAGGATGACCTCGGCGTGCGGGTGGTCGCGAAACCGGCCCTCGATCAGGGCATCGGTCTCGGCGATCTCCTCGTCGAGGGCCATCACCTCCCGCGCGAGTTTGGCCACGACCGCAGCCGCCACCTTCTCTGGGGCGACGGCGGTGTGCTGGGCCTCTGCGGCCTGGACCGCGGTGGCCGCGACGAGCCGACAGTTGCGGACCTTGCGGTTCTTCAGCCAGGTCGCCAGCCGGTTCTGCACGGTTCATCGCAGGGCTGCCGGGGGCTGGTACTGGGTGAGCAGGACCAGGGCCGCCTTGGAGGTTTTGTAGTCGAAGGCGCGTTCCAGTGCGGGGAAGTACTCCAGCATCTGGGCCCCCAGCCGGTTGATCGCTCTGGTGCGGTCAGCGGCCAGGTCCAGTCGGCGCGAGGTGAGGATCCGCAGGTCCACGGTGATGTCGTCGCCCCGGTGCAGCGGCTCCAGGTCGCGGCGCATGCGGGCCTGGTCGGCGATGACGACAGCGTCCTTGGCGTCGCTTTTGCCGTCGCCCCGGTAGGAACCGGAGACGTGGTGGACGGTCCGGCCAGGGATGTAGATCACCTGCTGGCCGTTGTCGGTCAACAGGGCGATCATCAGCGCGGCCCCGCCGGCGTTGAGGTCGATCGCCCAGGTCACCGGGGCACCCTCGCTCAACTCCAGTACAGCAGCGATCAGTTTGAGCAGGGCGGTCTCGTCGTTGTCCACCCGCCGCGACAGCCGGCGCTTGCCGTCGGCGTCGATCACGGTGCAGTGATGCTGGGCCTTGCCCGCGTCCGTACCGGCCCACAGTTCAGGCACGGCCACCTCCGAAGTCGTATCTGTTCAAAGCCCAGCAGACAACCTCGCCAGCGTGCCCTTACCAAGCGATCTTGTCGCGCTCATCCCAATGAGTGGCCGAGTCGTCGCGGGATGCCGGGCGGCCAATCCTTTCAAGCCACCGAAGGGCTGAACACACACAGCCACGCCCAACATCCCTGGGTCTCCCGATCCTACGAGTGACCGGAACCAACCCACCTACACCGTAAGGAACATGCATTGACAAACAGCCCCAAGCGCCTGTGGCTCGCGTTCTCAACATGCCTGGCCTTACTGCTCCTCACCGCCCTTGTGCGCGGTGTGTGCTGGGTGCTCGCCTATGACCACATGCAAAGCGGGCATCACGAAAGCGATAACAACACGCCTGGCGAAGCCATAGCCGCCGATCTACGGCACAAGGCCTGGAGCGTGTATCAGGGAACCGCAACGGCCGCCTTGATCATCATCGTTGTCACCGTTCTGTGGGCAGCCATCATAGTGTGGATGAATCGCCGGGCCCGTCAGTAGGCTTTCCATCGCCTGCGACGGCCCTTCACGCTCGATGATGGAGTCACCGCCGGTGCCGCGGCGATCGCTGCACCACTGACCGCGACCACCGCCTCCGTGCCATCCGGCGTCGGCTGGAACCAGACGGTGCCGAGGGAAGCCCAAAAGCCGCCAGTACGTGATCTTGGGCAGATGGAAGCCTCGGAGGGTGGTGACGCGGTTCTCGTGCTCACTGCAGGCATTGAGCTGCGCCGGGACTGTGGAGACAGCCATGACGTGCGGGGTGTAGCGGTGCCGTCGAGCGGCTTTCCTGGTCCGCGGGGCACACAGAGGGCCAGCGGTTCCCCGAATGGCTCCGCGGAAGGGCGCCGCCCTGCGCGGGGACGGGCTGGCGGCGGGCACGCCGACGGTGCAGGCCGAGCCGCCCACCGACACCGGACCGCAGACCCAGGCGTGGCGCCTGGAGCCGCTGGCCCCGCGGGGAGAGGCCAAGGCGTTCGACATGCTGACCGCCACGGTGGTGCACCCCGGCGGCGGTGTCATCGGTACGGCCCTGGAGGGGATGACGGGGCGTTCAAGCAGACGCTGGACGCGGGCGGGAGGCTGTTCGAGGCGGCGGCCAAGGGCATCGCCGATCCCCGGGCGCCGTATGTGCGCTTCGACGGTTTCCGCGGCCAGGAGTTCATCCGCTTCTCCCAGCGCTACGGCATCAAGGCCGGGCCCACGATTTCGGAGATCAACTGAGCACGCTGGCTCACTACTCGGGCGGCGTTGGGCTCACCTGCCCGAGCGGGTCGGCGAAGGCGTCGAACTCGCTGAGCGTCTTCAGAGCGCGAGGAGGCCAGGAGAACGTCTCCCGCACGGGCCACAAAGGTTGCACGCAGGAACCTTCGAACCCGAGTTCATACCGCAGTCCTTTCGGACCTGCGCTCACCAGTTGAACCACTGCGTAGCCGATCCGTATGGTCGCCACCGTGGCCCAGACCTCGTACACCTGCCCATCTGCCCTGCGGTGGCGAATCGTGCGAGGAACGGAGCGGTTCTCCAGGGGGCTCGGTCCGTTGAGATACTGCGGCGGCATCATGTAACCGCAGAACACCTTCATCTCCTCGGCCGGCTGGCGGTCCCGATAGAGGTCCGTGAACAGCTCAGCCGGCAGGTTCGGCTGCGCCTGCGGAAGCATGACCTGGCACATCAGGGCGGTCTTGAGAGTCCAGGTGGCCAGGATCTGTTGTGCCTCGGACGGCACCTCTACGATCTCACCTTTGATCATCGGCAGCAGGTAGGGCCTGGCTCGTCCTTCGAGGGCACTCATCCAGCCGCTGTTACAGGCTGCGCATACCGCCTTGACCTGCGCCGTGAACATCCGCCCGGTGTGGCGTCGCAGGCTGCCTCGGTCAGAGTAGGAGCCCATGATGGCTCGGCCGGTCCGCATCTCGCCGGGGAATGCCTCGGCCAGCCACTGAGGATAGACATGCTCGTTGGTGACCGGCGTACCACCACAGAACACGCAAGATCGGGCCATGCAGCGACGATAGCCCGACCTGCCCCGTAGCAGGCCGGGATTAATCGAGCCTGGCCCCGACGGGCGAGAAACCGAAGTGGCGACTCCAGGCTGCCCGGCGGGACGGGCTCGCGTTCGATGGTTCGTTGCCGACTGGCGCGAGCCCAAACCCCCACCGGCCGGACCACAGCGGATCAGGCTGCGCCCTTGGACCATCCCCACAACCACCGCCTGATGAATTCACCTGACCCTGGCCCTGTGAAACGCCTGCCGTCACACGGCGCCTGATTCCCTGCCCCATCGAAGGCCCGTTGATTCAAGCAGCGGACGCACAGCAAGGCCCACGACCGGACGCTGAACAGTTCGCTGCGCCGCTGAACTATATGCCGAACTCTTTACTGCGCCGCTGAACTGATTCTTGCCGTTCAACAATGAGCCACACCGGAGAAGGAGGGGGATCTTCCTGGAGACGGCTTGAGAGCCTTCCACGCCTCTCCAGGAAGACCCTCGTTCGTGAGCGACGGAAGAAGGCCACTCGGGCAGTGGGCAAGAAGCACAAGGGCGAGGCCATGGCACGGCCGGTTCCAGTGCCCACGCAGGGCGCAGGTCCCCTGGGCAAGGCTGCCTACGAGCGCGAGCTGCTGCATCTGCAGACCGAGCTGGTCAAGGTTCAGGAGTGGGTGCGCGCCGAGGGCGCCCGGCTCGTGGTCGTCTTCGAGGGGCGGGACGCGGCCGGCAAAGGTGGTGTGATCAAGCGCGTCGCCGAGCACCTGAATCCGCGGGTCGCGCGGATCGTCGGGCTGCCCGCGCCGTCGGGCGGGAGCGGGGGCAGAGTGGTACTTCCAGCGGTACGTGGAGCGACTGCCGACCGCCGGTGAGACGTCGTCGAGAGCGACGACAAGCGGCGGGCCCGGATCAACATGATCGCCCACCTGCTCTCCACCCTCGCGTATCACGAGATACAGGAACCGAAGCTCACCCTGCCGCCACGACCGCCGTCCACCGGCTACCGCCGCCCGCCGCGAGACGCCCAGACCTGTGTACCGGACTATCCCGCGCCTTGCTGACGGCCCGGTCCAGCGACGGCGTGACCAGCGCCGAGTAACCCTCCGGCCGGGCCGAACGGCCCCTCGGCAGACGGGCCACGACGGTCCACTCTGACCGCCGCCGATGCCCCCGCCTTCCGCGCGGCGGAGCGCGAGGGCGCGACCCAGTGCGGTTGGCTCGTCCAGTCCGCGGCCTATAGCGGTCCCCGCGCATGCGGGGCTGTTCCCATCCGGCGCAGCAGGCCGCGGGCGGCGCGGTGCGCGGCGTGGTCGGCGGTGGCATGGTCCCCGCGCACGCGGGGTTGCTCCCGCACCACCGCCACGTACACCGGACGCAGGTACCGGCGGCGCGCGGGCGCACACCCGGTGCCCGCGCGAGGCAGCGCACCCCCACCAGGGGAACAGGAGCATCCGCCGCAGCACGACCCAGCTCCGCAGGGCGACGCTGTCTCGCGGGGCGGTGGAGAAAGTCCGTGGATGCTGTCGTGTGCGCCGCGGGCTGAAGCTGCGCAGCGAATAGTCGTTCAACCTGGGTCGTTAAACCCCGGTTAAGCAGCGGCGCAGGGCTGCCTCAGCGTCCTTTAGGTGTCTGTTGGCGGTTTCTTGGCGTCGATGGCATGTGCTGGGGCCGTTCTGCTGCCTGTGCCGAAGGAGGCTTCCCATGGCCGCAGTCCGAGGTGTGCGCGCTGTGCGGTACCGGCGTCTGCCGCTCGATCTGATACGTGAGGAGTTCGCCCGCCTGGCGGGCGAGACCGGCCCGTCGGCGGTGAACGGAGCTGCCTTCGCCCACCTGCCCGACCGGATGCTGGGGCCAGGCGAACTGCGGGGCCTGCTGCTGCGGCCGGAGTGCCCGCCGGCGGTGCGCGATGCGGTGTGGGCACATCTGGTGGCCCGGGCCCGGGTTGAGGGCGGATGCTGGACGGTGGGGTGCGCGGGCATGGCGCTGCCGGCCCTGGTCCGGGTGACGGTCTGGGTGGCGGCACGCTACCCCGGTGACGTACAGGACGCGGAGGCGGAAGTGCTGGCCGGGTTCTTCGCCGGGCTGGCCACCGTCGACCTCGGCCGGGCCCACGTGCTGCTGCGGCTGGTGTGGGCGGCGCGGCGGGCCGGGTTCGCCGCCCTGACCGAGGCGCTGGACGCGCCGGTGCCGGTGGCGCCGCGCTTCGGCCCGGCACCGCCCGCCCGGGATGGGGCCATCCGGACCTGATGCTGGCCCGGGCGGTGGGCGCTGCGGTGCTCACCCCCGCCGAGGCCGAGTTGATCGGGACGACCCGGCTGGAGCGCACGCCGGTCCTTCTCTGGGCGCGGGAGCACGGTTCCTCGGCACAGGGCGTGTATGCGCGGCGGCGCCGGGCCGAACACCGACTGGTCGCTTACCTGCGGGACGGGCCCCCGCCGCCGGCCGCAAGGGCCGGTACGAGGCCGGTGCCGGGGCGCGTCGTAGGTGCCGCGCACCGCCCCGTGCGTTACGGCGGCGGTGGCAATTCCGGAAAATCTTCGCTGCCCCTGCATAAATCGGCGGTGTTTTTCGGCCTTTGGGGGTGAGGGGCTTCTCAGGCCCGCCCGCCGCTACTTCTGGAGGAGGCCATGGCACCAGGTTCCCGGCCGTACCCGTCGCCTCGGCGGCGCGGAGGGGCCGGTCGCGCGCACCGCGGCCGCGCGCTGCCGCGCCGGCCGTGGTGGCCGGTCGTGGGAGCGGTGACGGCGGTGGCGGTCCTGGTGGCGGCGGCGCGGCCGCAGAGCAGGGGTGGTGGGTGCTGGCGCTGGCCACGGTGGGCCAGGTGCTGACCAACCTCCGTACCTGGCTGATGGGCATCCTGGCCGGGCTGGCCACCGTGTTCCTGACCGTGGGCGGGGTGCGCTACCTGCTGGCCGGCGGAGACCCCGGAGAAGTGGCGAAGGCCAAGTCGGCCTTCCGGCACGCCGGTCTGGGCTATGCGCTGGCCGCACTGGCGCCGATCGTGGTGCATGTTCTCAAAGGCATCGTGGGGGCGTGATGGGCTGGCTCACCAACTTGATCCTGCAGTCCCTGACCACCGTGCTGGAACGGTTCTTCCGTACCGTGGTCGACCAGGCCCTCAACCCGCTGCTCGATCTTCTGCGGATGCGGCTCACTGGCCGGGTCGGCGACGCGTTCGCGCAGGTGCGGGTAGGGAGGTTCGTACCCCGTGCTCTTTCACGCAGGTGCCGGGGACGGCGCGGAGGACGGCTGTCGTGGACCGGCGGGCCGCAACCGGCCAGGGGCGTCCCGCAACGGCAACTTCGCCAGGAGCGTCTGATCCGGCAGCCGTGACGTTGCGCGACAAGACACCGGCGGGGAAGCGCTGCCTTCGTCCGCCTGCGGGCCACCAGGCGCCGCGTCAGGGCGGCCCCGGGGTGCCTGCGGGCAGAGCGGAGACGGTCAGCGGCGCGTCCCGGTGTGTCAGGGCGTTCCTCGTCGCCCGGTACAGCCCCCTGCTGGAGTAAGCCGTATGAGGCACTCCGGCGCTCCGCCTTGACGGGGTCATGGCGGTTTCCGAGAGGCCCCCCGCACGAACTCTTGTTAACTTTTTTCCTTATTGTCCTATCTATCTGCCGTGAGGCGGCAGAGCGAGCATGTGGGGGCCGTCCCATGCCCACGACACGACACAGCTCCCGGCGCCGCGCACGGCGTCGCCGCCCAGCCCTTCCGACCCCGGCCACGGCCCCACCGGGGCTGGACGGATCCGCGGAGGGACCGTACGACTACCCGCGCTTCAGCCGATTGGCCGGTCCGCTGACCGTCCCGGAGCCCGGTGCGGATGGAGCCGCCTACCGGGTGCGCTACCGCAGTCTGCTGGGTTCGGGGCGGCATCGGATCGGTACCGCGCTGCTGCTGGCCGGCGCGCCGCTGGTCTCTTTGGGGCTCCTCGTGTGGTTGATGCAGCCGCAGCACTGGGTGCACCGTCCGGGCGTGAGCGCCTGGGAGCGCGGCGCCGACCTGGTCATGCTCATATCCTTGGGGCTGCTGGAGACCTTCCGGCTGGTCAACGTGGCGTCCAACGCCCATGCCACGTTGATGGCCCGCGACCCGGTCCCGGTAACGCCCCGTCCTGGCAGCCGGGTGGCCCTGTTGACCAGCTTCGTACCCGGAAAAGAGCCTCTGGCCATGGTACGGGCCACGCTGCGGGGAGCGCGGGCGGTACGCCACAAGGGGCGGGTGGACGTGTGGCTGCTGGACGAGGGGAACTCGCGCGAGGCGCGGCAGCTGTGCCGTGAGCTGGGTGTGCGGCACTTTTCCCGGAAGAACGTCAGCAACTGGAACCAGCCGTCGGGGCCATTCCGCGCCCGCACCAAGCACGGCAATTACAACGCCTGGCTGGACCAGCACGGTCATGCCTACGAGTTCATGGCGGGCGTCGACACCGATCATGTGCCGCTGCCCGAGTTCCTGGAACGCATGCTCGGGTACTTCCGTGATCCGGACGTCGCTTTCGTCGTCGGGCCCCAGGTCTACGGCAACTGCGACAGCGCGCTCGCCCGTGCCTGCGAGAGCCAGCAGTTCCTTTTCCACGCCCTGATCCAGCGGGCGGGCAACGCTTACCGGGCCCCGATGTTCGTCGGCACCAACAATTGCGTACGTATCAGCGCGCTCAAGCAGGTCGGTGGCCTGTACGACTCGATAACCGAGGACATGGCCACCGGAATGGAGATACACCGGCACCGCAACCCGGCCACGGGGCGTCGTTGGCGTTCGGTGTACACCCCGGACGTTCTGGCGGTCGGTGAGGGGCCAGCGGCCTGGAGCGACTTCTTCAACCAGCAGCTGCGCTGGAGTCGGGGTACCTACGAGACCCTGGGCCGCCAGTTCCCGCGGGCCGTCTTCAGCCTCCCGCCGGGGCGGATCCTCAATTACGCCCTCATGATCGCCTACTACCCGCTGACGGCCGTCAACTGGATGCTGGGGGGCCTGTCCTGCCTGCTGTTCCTGGGGCTGGGCGCCTCGGGCATCCACATCGAGTCGCAGGTGTGGCTGATGCTCTACAGCGACGCGGCCGCCTTGCAGATCGGCCTGTACCTGTGGAACCGGCGGCACAACGTCAGTCCGCACGAGCCCCAGGGCTCCTCCGGCGCGGCCGGCATGGCGCTCTCGGCACTGTCCGCTCCCCTGTACGCGCGATCACTGGTCGCGGCGGCGCTACGCCGTAAGGCCGGGTTCGTGGTCACCGCCAAGGGGGAGACCGCGAGCCCCGACACCTGGCGCACCTTCACCACCCATCTGGCGTGGGCCGCCCTGTTCGCCGGCTGTCTGCTGGCCGCTCCGCTGCTCGGCCACACGCAGGTCGCCATGTGTGTCTGGGCCCTGATGGCCCTGGTCATCGCCTTGGTCCCGCCGGCGCTGTGGTGCTGGAGCCGGCGCGCCCGGCCCGCCCGCGCCGCCCGGCTAACGGCCGTGCAAGGCCCGGGGCGCCTCGTCACCGCCGCCCCGGGGCACCTCGTCACCGCCGACCCGAGCCACCCCGTCACCACCGGCGCGGGCCACCCCATCACCACCGCCCCGAGCCACCCCGTCACCACCGGCGCGGGCCTGCCCTCCGTGTCGTAGGTCCGTGCAGCCGAGAAAGGGACCTTCGTGCCGTACCGCCCCAGCGCCCGTACCCGCAAATCGGCCATCGGGGCGGCTGCCCTGCTGACCCTGGCGGGTCTGAACGCCCCGGCCGTCCACGGCATCGTCTCCCGTGCCTACCACCAGTACACGATCAGCCGACCGGAGTACCTGGCCGGCCACGGACGCTGGGAGACCGTGGAGGTGCCCGAGCGGTGGCGCATCAACGCCATTCACGCCGCGCTGCTGCACACCGGCAAAGTGCTGCTGATCGCGGGTTCCGGCAACGACGAGAAGCAGTTCGCCGCCGGCACCTTCCGCAGCGTGCTGTGGAACCCGGCCCGCAACACCTTCACCGAGGTCCCCACACCCAAGGACCTGTTCTGCGGCGGGCACGCCCAGCTGCCCGGCGGACGGCTGCTGGTGGCCGGGGGCACCGCCCGTTACGAGAAGCTCGAAGGCGACGTCCACCGCGCCGGCGGCACCATGATCGTCAGCAATGAGTACCCCGACGCCCCGAAAACGCTGCCCAAAGGCTCCGTCTTCCGCTCACCGGCCGGCAAGACCTACCGCTCCCAGAGCGCCGTCCTGGTGCCCCGGGCGCAAAAAGTCGTCCTCGACGGAGGCCGGCGGGTGCGGGTCACCGCCAGCCGGGCCCGGGTGTACGTGGAAGCCGACCACCCCGGCCCCGAGGGCGCCACGCAGACCGCGGCCCGGTACACCATCGACGGGCTCAGCGGCGCCGACGCCCGCAACCACTACGGCACGGCCAGCAAACTCGCCCTGGACAAGAAAGACTTCCAAGGCATCCGGGAAACCTACGAATTCGATCCGGTCACCGAGCGCTACCTGCCGACCGCCCCCATGTCCGAAGCCCGCTGGTATCCGAGCCTGGCCCCCTTGGCGGACGGCACGGTGCTCGCCGCCTCCGGCCTGGACGACATGGGCCAGATCATCCCCGGCAGGAACGAGATCTACCGCCCCGCCACCCGCACCTGGTCGACCGGGCCCACCCGCTACTTCCCCACCTATCCGGCCCTGTTCCTGACGGCCGACGGCGAGCTGTTCTACTCCGGTTCCAGCTCCGGCTACGGCTCCGCCGACCGCGGCCGCCTGCCGGGCTTGTGGAACGTACGCACCAACACCTTCCGGCCCGTGCCCGGACTGGACGAGGCCGACCTGGCCGAGACCTCCGCCTCGGTGCTGCTGCCACCCGCGCAGCGGCAGCGGGTCATGATCCTGGGCGGAGGCGGCGTCGGCGAGTCGCCCCGGTCCACCGGGCGTACCGCCATCGCCGACCTGACGCGGCCCGCACCCCGCTACCGGCGCGGCCCCGACCTGGGCCGCGGCACCCGCTACCTGAACGCGGTCCTCACCCCCGACGACCGCGTCTTCACCACCGGTGGATCGGGCGACTACCGCGGCAAGGGCACCAGCGACCATCTGGTGGCCCAGTTCTACGACCCGGCACACGACGTCTTCCGCCCTGCCGCCGAGCCCAGTGTGGGCCGCAACTACCACGCCGGGGCCTTGCTGCTGCCCGACGGCCGGATCGCCACCTTCGGCTCCGACCCTCTCTTCGCCGACGAGGCCAACACCCAGGACGGCGCCTTCGAACAACGTATCGAGGTCTACTCCCCGCCCTACCTCTACCGCGCTTCCCGGCCCCGTGTGCTGAGCGGACCGTCCCGCCTCGCGCGCGGCGCCGAGGCCACCTTCACGCTGGAGGCGGCCGGCGCCGTGCGCGGGGCCCGACTGATGCGTCCCAGCGCGGTCACGCACACCACCGACATCGAACAGCGCTCCATCGCCCTGGACATCGCCCAGCACGGCAACCGGCTGCGCGTGACGGTACCCCGGTCCCCCGGCCTGGTGCCGCGCGGCTGGTACATGCTCACCGTCACCGACGCCCGCGGCACCCCGTCACCAGCCCGGTGGGTGCAGGTGACGTGAGAGCCGTACGGGCTACCGCCGCTCCTGTCCCTGCACGGCCCGCGCCAGTCCCACGGCGTAGGCCGTCCACCACCGGCCCGCGGGCGGCCCGCCCCGGCAGGTGCCGTCCGACTCGCCCGGAACCTTGATCCACAGATACGCGTCCAGCCGGGGATGCCCGGTGGCGGCGGTGGGCAGACGTCCCAGCGCCCGTCCCGGCGGGTTGCACCACTCCTCACCGCCGGCCGGCTTCGCACCGGGCTCCGCGGGAGGTGGACCGTTGCCGTTACGGCTGGTGTCGATCACGAAGTGCGTCCCGCCCAGCGTCTCGGAAATCTGTTCGCCGTACGCGAGGGTGGCCTCCGTGGTGTGGAAGCTGGCGACGTTGAGGGAAAACCCGTCGGCCCGCACCCCGCCCGCGGCGGACAGAGCGGCAGCCAGTCGCCCCGTGTCGCGGACCCACCCGGGGTTGCCCGCATCCAGATAGACCCGCGCCCCGGGCCGGCGCTTGAGCGTGCGCACCGCCTCGGCGAGCAAGCGCTGCCGCAGCTCCGTACGCGGACAGCCGGACAGGGCCTGCGCCACGGCATCGGGCTCCAGGATCACGATGGCCCGCCGGTCTTCCAGGCCCGCGGCCAGGCGGGCGACCCACTGGCGGTACCCGGCCGCGTCCGAGGCACCGCCGGCGGAGTACTGGCCGCAGTCCCGGCCCGGGATGTGGTACGCCACCAGCACCGGCACCCGCCCGACGGTCTCCGCCGCGACGGTGACCTCCCGCGCCCTCGGCAGCGGGTCACTCTGCGTCAGCCAGACGGCGGTCGGCTGCCCGGCGAGCCGGCGCAGTACGGCCCGCTCCTCCTCGTCACCACCCGAGTGCTCCTCCAGCGCCCGGTGCGCGGAGCTGTCCGGATCGACCCACAGGCCGCCCTGCCAGGGTGCCGACGGCAGTCCGGGCCCACCGGTCCACCCGACGCACGTCAGCAACACCAGGACGGTCAGCAACCGGACCGCGACCCGGCCCGGCCCCCGGCGCTGCTTCCTGCTCCACCTGGCCATGTCCCTGCCTTTCCGCCATCCGGGTACGCCCTCGCCCTGTCGGCCTCCGGACCTTTCAGACACACCCTCGCGGAGGCCGCCGCACACGGCAGTCCCGCCTAGACCGAACGGCCGGGCCCACGAGGACGAGCCGGCCGCGCGAAACCGCTGCAGGATGGGTGCCATCCCGCACCCGGTGCTCCGGCCGACGCCGTTTCCTACGCATCCGAAGGCACGGACCAGTCGCGGAAGCCGTCATCGGGTACGGGCAGATCCCGGTGACGGCGACGGGCATCGCGCTGCCCCGCAGCCCGCGCCGAAGACCGGCAGGGGACCGGCAGGAGACCGGCAGGAGACCCTCTGCAGCGTCGGCTTCCCTACCCGTACCGGGTAGCTGGAGCACGCGGACCACGAGCTGCGCGTCCGGCGCCCGGTCGCGGTAGCGGGCCGGACGGGCCCGCGCCACGCCCCGGTCCGGTATCCGGCCGACGACGTGTTCACCGGCCGCGTTCCCGACGCGCACCCGGATACCGAACTCGGATACCGAACTCGGACACCGAACTCGGATACCGAACTCGGGTACCGAACTCGGATATCGAACTCGGCAGCCCCGGTCAGAAACGGCGCCAGGAGCTGCCCCGTCCCTCGCGCTTGACCTGCCCCACCCCGCCGTCGGGCTTCGTGGCTTCGTGGCGACCGTAGACGTACCCGCTGGAGTGGCCGCAGGACGGAGACCCGGTGTGCACCGCCCCGTCGGGTGAGGCGCTGCCCGCCCTCGCCCGGCACCTGCTGGAGAAGGTGGCGGCCTGACACCGCGGCACCCACGCGACCTGCTGGATGTCCGCCCGGCCGCCCCATGCGCCCTGCACACCGTCGTCTAAGCGACATCGCCGCCGGGCACCTGACCATCCCCGCGTCAGCCGAGGTGGTCCAGCCCGGCAGGCTGCCGGCAGTCCGGGTGGTGCGGGCGGCGAAGCGGAGGCCCGCGCCGTCGCTGAGGGGCGGCGTCCACTGGATGCCCCAGGTATAGCTCGTCTGCTGCCGGCCCGCCTTGAGCAAGGTGGAGGCTGCCTGGGACAGGGCCGGGTCGGGGCCCGGGGCGAGGGCGTGATCAGGGTGCTTGGGCTCGGGCCCGGGACGGGAGGTGTCCGGGGAGGTGAGGGTGTCGAGCAGGGGGCGGACGAGGGCTGCGGGGGACGGGTACCGGCGGTGGTGTGTCCCAGCATCGACCGGCCCACCTGGCGCTTTCGCCTCTCTGGCCGGGACCGCAGGCGGCGGCAGCCTGCACCCCTGAGCCTGGATGCGGACGAGACGGGCGGACAGGGGGATATGACGGTGCCCCTCCCAGAAGAGCCCGGGAGGGGCACCGTACGCGCGTCGGGCTGTTCGGCCGGGGCCGGCCGAACAGCAGCGGGACCGTGGGTCAGCGGACGAGGCCGAGGACCTCGTCGCGCAGGGTCGTCATGGACGCGGTGGTCGGTCCTTCGACGTTGAGGCGGAGCAGCGGTTCGGTGTTGGACGGGCGGAGGTTGAACCAGCGGCCGTCGGTGAAGGTGACGGTGAGGCCGTCGAGGCGGTCGGCGGTGGCGTCGCCGAGGGCGCGGTAGGCGGCCTCGACCTGGTCGAGGGTGCCGGGGATGTCGGTGACCTCGGAGTTGATTTCGCCGGAGGCGGCGTAGCGGGAGTAGTCGGCGACCAGTTCGGACAGCGGGCGGTCCTGTTCGCCGAGGGCCGCCAGGACGTGCAGGGCGGTGAGCATGCCGGTGTCCGCCCGCCAGAAGTCGCGGAAGTAGTAGTGCCCGGAGTGTTCGCCGCCGAACACCGCGTCGTGCTCGGCCATGAGCGCCTTCATGAACGAGTGGCCGACGCGGGAGCGGACGGGAGTGCCGCCGTGCTCACGGATGATCTCGACGGCGGCCGCGGAGGTGATGACGTTGTGGATGACGGCCGAACCGGGGGCCTTGGCCAGTTCGCGGGCCGCGACCAGGCCGACGATCGCCGAGGGCGGAACGGCCTGTCCGGTCTCGTCGATGAAGAAGCACCGGTCGGCGTCCCCGTCGAAGGCCAGGCCGATGTCCGCGCCGGTCTGCTCGACCATGGCCTGGAGATCGCGGAGGTTCGCGGGCTCCAGAGGGTTGGCCTCGTGGTTCGGGAAGGTGCCGTCCAGCTCGAAGTACATCGGCACCAGGTCGAGCGGCAGGCCGTCGAACACGGCGGGGACGGTGTGTCCGGCCATGCCGTTGCCCGCGTCGACGGCGACCTTCAGGCGGCGGATGCCGCTGACGTCGACGAGGGAGTTCAGGTGGGCCGCGTACTCGGCGAGCAGGTCACGGCGGGTGGTGGTCCCCGGGGTCGCCACCGGCTCGGGGATGTCGTCGGTCTCCAGCCAGGTGCGGATGCGGGCCAGTCCGGTGTCCTCGCCGATCGGCGCGGCGCCGGCCCGGCAGAGCTTGATGCCGTTGTCCTGCGCCGGGTTGTGGCTGGCGGTGATCATTACGCCGGGCAGGTCCAGGCTGCCCGAGCAGTAGTACAGGTAGTCGGTGGAGCCGAGACCCGCGTCGATGACGTCCGCACCGGCCTGGTTGGCGCCGACCGCGAAGGCCTGCGCCAGCGCCGGAGAGGTGGCGCGCATGTCCTGGGCGATGACGATCCGGTCCGCCCCGGTGAGGCGGATGAACAGCGCGCCGACCTTGGCGGCGATGCCGGCGTTCAGCTGCGCGGGGACCTCGCCGCGGATGTCGTAGGCCTTCACGAGGCGCGAGTAGTCGGGCATGACCTGTCTCTCGGGATGTTCGATGGGAGCGGGGCGTTCGTGGCGGCCGTACCGGTACGGCCGCCAC